>JBEGIR010000094.1 GCA_040224245.1 Puniceicoccaceae bacterium
CAACAACGCTGGTGTTGACGCTCTGGTCCGGCGAGTGCTTGCCTTTCGCAAGCGTCATCCAAGCTCTCCGGGCATCGTGGGTATCAACATTGGAAAGCAAAAGGAAACGCCCATTTCTGAAGCCACACGGGACTACGTGCACTGTTTCGACGCTGTCGCCGACCTTGCCGACTATGTAGCCGTCAACATTTCAAGCCCCAATACACAGAATCTCCGTCAATTGCAGGATCGTGAACCCCTCGAAGCTCTGCTAAAAAGTCTGAACGAGCGCAACAATCAGCGCGAAAAGGCAGGCAAGCGCAGGGTACCCACGCTGCTGAAGATCGCTCCAGATCTGAGCGCCGCCCAACTGGAAAGCATGGTGCAGCTCGTGGTCGAATCAAACTGGCACGGCATGATCGCCACCAACACCACCATTGATCGCACCGGGGACAATGCCGGATACGAATTTCCCGGAGGACTCAGCGGTGCGCCGGTTCGGGAGCGCTCCACTGAGGTGATTCGCAAGATCCACCAGCTGACGAATGGAAAACTACCCATCATCGGGGTGGGTGGAATTGAAACGGGTGCTCATGCACAGGAAAAACTGGATGCTGGGGCGAGCCTGATTCAGGTTTACAGTGGATTCATTTATCAGGGACCTTGCATGATCAAGCGCATGCTCGCGCAGATGCGCAGCTGACTGCAGCTTTCGCTTCGCCGCTCAACTGCAATCCCTGAGATCGTCATCGAAAGAACACCCACTCATGCAAAGCAGGTGGGCCCTGCCGGGCGCACAAATTGAAAAAGGCGACCTCTGAAGAGATCGCCTTTTGAAAGGAAGGGTATCGACTACCCTGCGGTAGAACGCGGACTTATTTTCGATCCACCCAGCGCTTGATCTGTTTGATCTCCCACTTGGCTTTGGATCCTCCGATTTCGAGTTCCACCTTATCCCCCGCCCGGCTTCCAATCAGATTTTGTGCCAGCGGAGTCTTGTAGGAAATAATGTTGGACTCTGGATCACTGTCCCAGGCGCCCAGAATCGAATAGGTCTGCGTTTGCTTGCCGGAAGCCAGCACCACCACAGAACCCACCGAAATCTCATCCTCTGTGGCATCGGAGAAATCCGTCACCCGAACACGTGCAAAATCCGCTTCCAGCTGCGCCTTGCGTGCCATGAGTGTTGTCTGATCCTCACGCGCCATCTTGTATTCCGCATTTTCACGAAGATCTCCGTGCTCGCGTGCCACTTCAATAGCCTTTTTGTTCTCGGGAATCTTTCGCGTGATCAGATCCTCATACTCGTTCTTCTTCTCGTCGAGACTCTCCTGTGAAACCAGAAGACTCGCATCTTTGTTGTCGGAACTGCTCGACTCACGGTCAGCAACCAGCCCCTGAATGGACGGGAAGACACGAATGAAGCGAACCAACAGCGATTTTTTGGTCAGGTCTTCAAAGCCCTGGTTGAGCATCAAAGTCTGCGCCAGGTCCCGCGCGGTTTCCTCAGTCGCATCGGAAAGGATCTCCGGAACCAGCGTCTCATCATCGATCACCGCATCTGCGAGAGGAATGCGACGAGTGCTGGCATTCTGCAGCGATTCAAAATCAATCGCAAAAAAGATAGCCTTGAGAAAGCGGGGATTCACAAACGGCTGAATCATTCCACCATACTTACGACTGGTGCGGTTCTTGAGCATCCACAACAGGATGGGGCCGCGAATCGTCTGATCGTTGAGCCATCGGTCAAGCGACTTTGCGAGCAGATCCTGTTTTTTGCGGTCCACAAGGAACTGCGTGCATTCATTTGTGAACTTGCCCTCACTGTGCCGCACGAGCGTGATCACGATGTCTTCCCACTTGTCAGGGTAAACGCGGGTGAGCAGGTCGAGAAAGCGCTGGTAATAGGCAGCTGGCAATTCCTGGGCGAGCTTGATCAGGTCCTCCTCGCTCTCCAAGATAATGGAGGCAGAGGTGGGAAGCAGGCTTTCGACATCGGTATGGGTGTCGCGGGCCAAATCGTTGCGCACCCAGACTCCATGCAATCGCTCGGCCTGAGAAAGAATGCGAGTCTCAATGATCGCATCGGTAAGCGTCTTCAATACATCCGGAAGGTATTTTTTCAGTTCCGACTTGTCATTGGAAAGTGCAAAAAGGCGCTCGGCCAAAAGGATCTTCTGCTTGCTCTGCTGGGTCGCATAAAAATCCTCCATGATTTCCTCCTCGGGCGTCACTGGCTCTTCCCGAAGTTCGTAAGGGTCCGTCTTTTTCGACGGAACGGCAATCCTCGGATCCTTGACCAGCGCTTTCTTGGTCGCCGTCCACCACTTCCGGGCCTTGGCGGTGTCCATGAGAAATCCGAGCTGACGTTCAATTTCTATCGACGAAACGGTACGGTTGGGAGATTGGGAAAGGATGCGGATGATCAGCTCAACAGGCTTGCGTTTGATCAGCTCCTGAATCGCATCAGGATCCGTTCTGGACTCAACCAGAATGTGGTTTTCCGGGAGAATCTCAAGCTTCCCAACACAGAATGCGGGATCCATGGAATGGCCTTTCTTTCCCTCTTCAAAATCGAGAATCAACCGCTTCTCAGTCGCATCATAATCGACGATCTTTCCAAATCCCCAACTTCGGTGGACACAATAGGTTCCCGGCTGCATCAATGCCAGTTCTTCCCGAGCGTTCTTAAGCTTAGGATTCCCGGCAATTAACTCCTCAATTTCCTCAACATTCATAAATGGTTACCAATAGTCTGCTTGCAGATTCCAAGCGCATTATTCAATACTTTTCCCCGCAACTGCAACTTCTTTTCTGGAAGCGTTCCTGACTGGTGTTCGTCACTGGCACACTCCTGGACCTTTCAACACCAATCACACGACAACTTGAAAACCCCACCGAGCAACCTGTCACACTGGAATGGACTCCTCGATTCCATCAGCGCATTCCTGCGTGACCCGCAGGCCCTGCGATTGGACCGGATCAGCTGGTCAGGTGAAGGAGTCGAACAGCGTTCTGCCTATCACTCGCTGCTGCAAATTGTGCGAAATCGAACGCTCATCGAACATTTGATCCGCGAGCACTCCCGTCGCATGCCCAAGGCCCGTCTGCATGCCCTGCTCGCACTGGCGATCATACAATTTCTCGAATCCGATGATACGGAGGCCACCCGCGCCAAGGTCGTGCACCACAGTGTGCGGCTCACCCGCGAACTCTGCTCTCAGCCCGAAAGCCGATTTGTCAATGCCGTCGCCCGCGCGATCAGTGAGCATCTGTCGCAAACGCTACAGCTGTTGGATGCGCCCGAACACTGGCATGTGCGCTACAGTCATCCCCGCTGGCTTGTCGAACGCTGGATATCACAATTCGGCAACAAAACCACCCGGCTGCTGCTGCAATGGAACCAGTCCATTCCACACACCTATGTGCATGATCTGCGCAGGATATGCCAGACAGAGCAATCCCTCCGGAATCCCGAAGAACTCCCAAAGCTGACAGCAACGCCATGGTCGGATTTCCATGTGTTGGAAAAAGCGGGACGGGCCAACATCGAATCCCTCCTGAAGTGGCCCTTCTACATCCAGGATCCTTCAACCCGTATCGCTCCATCCCTCTTCGAACCTCCCTCAAATCGTGCATCGATCCTCGACACCTGTGCAGCTCCGGGAGGAAAAAGCCTCCACCTGTTGAAACGACTCGCCGATAATGGCCATGCATGGCAGCGCTGGATTGCGACAGATTCCTCCCCCGAACGCTTGAGAGTGATGGAAAACAATCTCGAACGCCTCGGAGTCAAGGGTATTGAAACCTCCTGTGTGGATTGGCTGAAGCCACTGCCCGAATCCCTGGCATCACTCCGCTTTGACTGGGTCCTGCTCGACGCCCCGTGCTCCAGCGTGGGGGTGATTCAGCGTCACCCCGAAATTCGCTGGAGGCTGCATGCCGACGATTATCAGCGACTGCCTGTCCAACAGCTTGCCCTGCTTGAGCAATGCAGCCGCCTGGTTCGGAAGGACGGTCAACTCGTCTACAGCACCTGTAGTTTTGATCCCGATGAGAATGAGCGAGTCATCGAAGCGTTTCAACAAACGGCGCAGGGGCGTCATTTTGAGGTGAGGACTGGCCGTTCCCTGTTGCCACATCTGGAAGGACATGACGGTGTTGGGGCTTTTCTCCTGCGCCGAAAGGCAGACGCGCTAAGTCCCAGTGGTGAATGATTGGAAAAACTGCAAATCCGGCAGTCAACAAACCGTATTCGGGCTTGAGTTCTCAAAAGGGTGTGGAAGATTGGTCACATGACCAAACGGATCTTCAAATTCCTGCTCCAAAATACGTTGATCGCCCTCGTCTCCACGGCTTTCATGTTTTTCCTCCTCATTGCCCTGATCGCCGGCCTTGTGAGTTCGTTCGCAGAGAAACAACCCTCCTTCCCCAAAGAGGCAGCGCTCACCTTCGATTTGGGAATGAACCTCGTCGACACGCCCCCCACTCCAACGCTCGAGTCCCTTTTGATGGACGCGATTGGCGAGGGAACTCCTCCGGTCTACCATGTTCGCGACATGATCGAAACCCTCGAACGCGCAGGACAGGACCGCCGCGTCAAGGCTCTCTTTCTGCATGGGTCACTGCAATCGCTCAACTACGCCTCATCATTCCCGGCATTGAGCGAACTGCGCGAGGCCATCATTGAATTCAAAGCCAGCGGAAAACCAGTCATCGCCTACAGCGTTTACCCCTCCACCCGCGACCTTTATGTGATGAGCGTAGCAGACGAGTTCTACCTCAACCAATCAGGCGCCATCATGCTGCCCGGCCTTTACAGTGAACCCATGTTTTTCAAGGACGCGCTCGACAAATTTGGCATTGGTGTGCAGGCGATTCGAGTGGGTGCCTACAAATCAGCTGTCGAACCCTACACCCGTACCAACCTGAGCGATGAAGCACGAGCCGCATCCACCCTTCTGTTGAACGAGCTGTGGCAGGAGATTCTGAGCGACATTGCAGAGGCACGGGAAATGGACCTGCAAGCAGCAAACCAATTGCTCGACAGTCAGGCGATTCTCTATGCTCAAGAGGCAGTAGAAGCCGGATTTGTCACGCGCATTGCAAGCCATGTTGAGGTGCGCAACCGCATGTCGGAACTGGTTGGCAAGGAGACGCATGGAGATACCTTTCAGCAAATCGGGCTAGCCGAATACGTTCTGGAGAAAGACCAGTTTGGGAGGAAACCCAGCGGAGAAGGAATCGCCGTGGTCTATGCTGAGGGAGCCATTGTCGGCGGCGAGGGAGAGGAATATGAAGCCGGCTCCGAGCGCATCGTTCGCAACCTGCGCAATGCACGACAGGACAGCTCCACCCGCGCCATAGTCTTTCGGGTCAACAGTCCCGGAGGTGGAGCGACCGCTTCCCAGATCATTCAGGATGAATTGCTCGCCATCAAGGAGCAGGGCATTCCGCTCGTGGTTTCCATGGGGGGGTATGCAGCGTCCGGTGGCTATTTGATTTCCCAATCCGCCGACTACATCATTGCACATCCACATACCGTCACTGGCTCCATCGGGATTTTCGGTCTGTTGATGAACATCGGCGAGGGTGCTGGCATGCTCGGAATCACATTTGATGAAATCAAAACCACGCAGAACTCCGACCTTCTCAGTATTTCGAAACCCAAGTCTGAAGCACAGTTGGCCATGATCCAGACCTACCTTCAGGAATTTTACGACGAGTGGACTACCAGTGTCGCTTTCCACCGTGAACAAGAGGTTGACGCCATCCGCTCAGTAGCAGGGGGCCGAGTATGGTCGGGAGAACAAGCCGTGGAACTCGGACTCGTGGATGCCCTTGGAGGCCTGCAAGACGCGATTGCTCATGCTGCCGAGATGGCTGAACTCGGAGAGGGATTTGCGGTCTATGACTATCCTCGCAAGCTGTCACCAGACGAAGCGCTGTCACATGCTCTAGGACTGCAAAGAGCACTTGCATCTGCTGCAAACCGATCCCGTTCCCCATCGGTTTCCGAGATTCAGAACTGGCTGCAGGAAGTTGAACAACACCTTTCCCTGCTCAGCGATCCGGGCGGCGCATATGCCTACCTTCCCTTGCGCTACCGCTGAGTGGAGCATAACCGCAGCCACTCCGCAGGCGCATCTGCAACCTCAAATCCCAATCGCCGAAAACAGCAACGTCTCGCTCAACACCTGTGCATGGGGTTCGAGCATACGGCGATTCTGCGGGTGAACTGTAACTGGCTCGACCGGTTCGGACTCGGTGACTTCACCTTCACCCTGCATGGACTCAATCAATTCACCTATGTCGAGGCGCTGGCTTGAAATTCCGAGTGAAGCCAAGGCCTGGCGCTGCATCCAGCGATACTCCGACATCGACAACCCCTCGCGGTTGATGGCTTCAATCTGCACGCGCTTTGCCTCGCTGAGGGGCTTCACAAGCTTCCCAGAAACGCTGATCAATTTTCGAACCTTTGCAAAATCACTCATTTGCTCAAGCTCCCCGACCAGCGTCTTCTGCGTCTGGAGAATTTCTTCAAAGTCCGGCCCCAATGACTCCTTGATCCGGGTCTGAATGTAAACGAGGGATTCCACTTGCTCCAGCGACATCAGGCCATCCTCTGGTGGCGTAAACCGGGTTTGATTCACGACTTCGTTCTCGATGAGTGCGATATCGGCAAATTTTTTGATTCCATCATAGGAACCCTTCACCAATTTATAGCCGAAAAATCCGGCAACCCCCAGAAACAGGATGGCCACTAAAAGGGTAATACCACAACCTGCACCCAGAAGAGCGCAGCCGGAACCATTTTTTTTGGATTGGGTCATATCAGAGTACAGAGTTAACAGCGTTTCTGAGAACGATCTTAGCGCAAAGCGTATTTTCCACAACCCCTTCTTTCATTTTGGTTCCAGAATCACCCGGGAACAACGGGCTTCCCAGTTTAGGCTTGTTTTGTTCCACACCACGGCTTTTCATTCAGCTTTTTCCATCTGACTCAACCGCTATGTCAACCGCGACCCAACGCACCCATCACTGCTCAGAGCTTACCCGGGATCACAATGGACAGGAAGTCTGCCTTGTGGGCTGGATCGATTCCATCCGGGACCACGGAGGTGTTCTCTTCATTGATCTTCGAGATCGGAACGGACTTACCCAGGTCTTGATGCACCCCTCCAAGCAGTACTCCGTGGAATTGAGCGCATTGAAACCGGAATCCGTCATCGGAATACGGGGCATTGTCGAACCGAGAAGTGCCGAAACCGTCAATCCGAACATGGTGACGGGTGAGGTCGAAGTCCTGTGCGAAACCCTTCACGTCTTCAATATCTCACAAACTCCTCCCTTTCCGCTCGACGACGAAAAGGCGAAAAAGGTCGGGGAAGACCTGCGACTGCGCTACCGCTATCTTGATCTGCGGCGCCCGTCCATGCAGCACGCACTCAAAGTTCGGCACCGGGCTTCCAAAATCGTGCACAACTATCTGGACCGACAGGGTTATCTTGAAGTCGAAACGCCCTATCTGTTCAAGAGTTCCCCTGAAGGGGCACGCGAGTTTCTGGTGCCCAGTCGCCTGAATGTCGGAGAATTCTATGCGCTTTCACAGTCACCGCAGCAGATGAAACAGATGCTCATGGTGGCGGGACTTGAAAAATACTACCAGATCGCACGCTGCTTTCGCGATGAAGACCTGCGCGCTGACCGGCAGCCGGAATTCACCCAGATCGATATCGAGGCCTCATTCGTTCAGCGCGAGGATATCTATACCCTGATCGAGGGCATGCTCAAGGAACTCTGGAAGGAGATCCTCGGCATTGAAATCCAAACACCCTTTCTCCGGTTGACCTATCAGGAAGCGATGAATCGTTTTGGGTCTGACAAACCGGATCTGCGCTACCCCTTTGAGCTGGAGGATTTTTCAGAGGCATTCCGAAACTCGGCCTTCAAGGTATTCCAATCCGTGATTGCATCAGGCGGAGTCGTCAAAGCCATCAACATCAAGGGGCTTGCCGACATTACCCAAGGCGAACTCAAGGCGCTTGAGGATACTGCCAAATCCCTTGGGGCAAAGGGTCTGGCCTTTATCAAGGTCGAAAACGGGGAATGGAAATCCCCGATCCTCAAGTTCTTCTCCGATGCGGAAAAGCAGCAGTTGCAGGAAACCCTGCACATGGAAGACGGTGACATCGTGTTTTTTGCCGCAAGTGACTGGCAGACCGCCTGCACCATCCTGGGACGCATCCGTCTCGACTCCGTTGCGCTGCTGAAAAAACGAAGCATACTCACGGTTTCTCCTGACGACTACCAATTCCTGTGGGTGGTGGATTTCCCCCTCATGCTGCGAGACGAAGAAACAGGTAAGTATGCCGCTGCGCACCATCCGTTCACGGCTCCGTTGGACGAAGACATCCCCTTGCTCGACAGCGACCCCAAATCCGCTCGAAGCAAGGCATACGACTGCGTGCTCAATGGAAACGAAATCGGAGGGGGAAGCATCCGTATCCATGAAATGAGCACTCAGAAGAAAATTTTCGAAAACGTGCTCGCCATTCCCGAAGATATTGTGGAAAGCCGATTCGGCTACATGCTTGAGGCCTTCAAATACGGTGCTCCACCACACGGAGGGATCGCTCTCGGATTTGACCGATTGATCACGATCTTGACGGGTAAGGATGTGATCCGCGACGTCATCGCCTTTCCAAAGACACAAAAAGGCCAGGATCTCATGGCAAAATGCCCGGGGCCGGTGGAACCCAAACAACTTCGGGATCTGCGGATTCAGACAAGCAAATAAAGCGAGCTGGAACTAAAATTCGATGATCAAAATCGATCATCGGCGTGGATGAAGGGTGTTTTTCTCAGGAAAAACGCCCTTTTTGTTGATTGGCATGCCATGTGCATAAGGGGTCGTCGCTTGACGACAAGTACCCCACGACGGGGTCTCTGAACCATACTACTAGATTGATTCCTTATGATAGCACTACTGAAAAAGAAGCGACTCATCCATGTCTTCTCAGGGATACTTCTGGCGAGTTTTCTCTTTTGCATGAACCTGCAAGCTGAGGACATTGTCGCCGAAGCCGCAGAAGCCGTCGAAGCGGCAGCAGCGGCTGCCCCCGATGAAGATTACCTCGCCCTCGTTGCTAAATATGGAGAAACCTTTGATTTCTTCACCATCAGCAACCTCTGGACTCTGATAGCTGCCGCACTGGTATTCATCATGCACCTCGGCTTTGCCACGCTCGAATCCGGTCTCACCCAGTCCAAAAATACTGTCAACATTCTCTTCAAGAACGTTTTCATCATCTGCATGGGTCTGCTGGCCTATGCCGCCTGGGGCTTTAACGCGATGTATCCCGGAGATTTCAACGGCTTTTTTGCAATGGGAAGTCCATTGCTGGCTGCCGACTATGGCGGAACAGATTTTTCCTACGGCGGAACAGGACTGTGCATGACCGGATGGTCTGACTTCATCTTCCAGGCCATGTTTGCTGCAACCGCAGCCACCATTGTATCCGGTGCTGTTGCCGAACGCATCAAGCTGCCAAGCTTCATGGTCATCGCAACCATTCTGGTGGCCGTCGTTTACCCGATCTCTGGCTCCTGGAAGTGGGGCGGAGGCTGGCTCGATGCCAACGGTTTCTACGACTTCGCCGGCTCCTCGCTCGTGCATGGTTTTGGTGGATTTGCAGCACTGGCAGCTGTTTTGGTGCTCGGACCCCGCAAAGGGAAATACCTTCCGGGAGGCGGCATCAAACCCATCCTGGGTCACAGCATGCCACTGGCAACCATCGGCGTCTTCCTGCTGTTCCTGGGCTGGTTCGGATTCAATGGTGGATCGGTGCTTTCAGCTGACCCTGAACTCGTATCCCTGGTCTTTGTCACCACAGCACTCGCAGCAGCAGCAGGTGGACTGGCGACCATGTTCACCGCCTGGATCGTAGGAAAGCGTCCGGATCTCTCCATGTCGCTCAACGGCATTCTTGCAGGTCTTGTCGGTATCACCGCAGGTGCGGACTCCATGGGTCCCTGGTCGGCAGTTTTTGTCGGCGCAATTGCAGGTGTAATCGTGGTCTTTGCAGTTCTGTTCTTTGACCGCATCAAAATTGATGATCCAGTGGGTGCGATTTCAGTACACGGAATCTGCGGAATCTGGGGAACCGTCGCCGTCGGTATTTTTGGCGGAGGCAGTCTGCTGTGGCAGATTATTGGCGCACTTTCAGTTGCCGTTTTTGCCTTCACGGTCACACTGGTGATCACACTCGTGGTGAAAGCTGCGATGGGACTGCGCGTGTCTGAAGAAGAAGAGTTTGAAGGACTTGACATCGGCGAACACGGACAGGAAGCCTATCCCGATTTCGGACCCAGCTCGCACTGATCCAGAATCGGCATTTATCTTGAACTAACCAAAGAGTTAAAATAACATTGATTCATATGAAACTCATCGTAGCCATCATCAAACCCTTCAAACTTGAAGAAGTGAAGGAAGCCCTTTCCGAAATCGGCATCGAAGGAATGACTGTCACTGAAGTCAAGGGTTTCGGGCGCCAAAAAGGACATACCGAAATCTATCGTGGCAGCGAATACTCCGTTGATTTCCTCCCGAAAGTCAAAGTTGAGATCGCTGTCCCAGACGACATCGCAAAAAAGACAGTCGAAACCATCGTCACCTCGGCAAAAACCGGAAAAATCGGAGACGGCAAGGTCTTTGTGATTCCCATCGAAGAAAGCATCCGCATCCGCACTGGGGAAGAAGGCGAAGAAGCCCTTTGACGATTACGCGCGGATCCCAGATCCAACTGAAACAATCTACAAACACACAAAGAGCTGGTTCGGAAATCTCCGGACCAGCTTTTTTTTGCAACGACTCAACTCAGGCTGGAAAGTGTCAGTGTCCCTTACGACAAGCGCTCCGCGTTCGAATCAGAGTGAAAGTCCACTGGCCGCAGGCTCATCCACCAGCCAGACCACTTTCCCGGGGAAGCGGTTCATCAATCGAATGGGAATCTCAGAATAGGAGGCTGGCTGAGTATCAAACACCCGTTTCAACGCATCTGCCTTGCCTTCACCCATGACCAGGATCACGATCCGGGCACAGGCTTCCAGGCCTCGTGGCGTGATCGTCAGGCGTCCTCCTTTTCCCGGAACCTCCAGTGCTGCAAACAGTCGGTGATCGGAATCCATGGAAGCTAGATCGAGCAACGGGGAACCCGGAAAGAGGGAAGCTGTGTGGCAATCGTCCCCCATGCCGAGCATACAAAGGTCGTAAGCCTTGCCTTCTCCGAAACTGAGCGACCAGAGTTTTTCATACCAGAGTGCCGCTTCATTCAGGGTGCGTCCGGTATCCCAGGGAAAGCGGTGGTCTGGAGTGACCCCAAGCGGATCGAGCAGCAAGCGCTCTGCATTTCCATAATTGCTCTCGTCTGAAGCAATGGGCACATGTCGTTCATCACTGACCGAAAAAATGATGTCGCGTTTTGCTTCTGGTAGCCTTGAGTCATGGGCCGCCAGCCAACGAAACAATGCCTTCGGGCTCGATCCGCCGGTCAGCGCAACGCCAGGGGGATACGGCGTTTGCTCTACCACCTCCCTGAGCAAGGCTGCAAAGGTTGTGAAAAGTTCCTCTTGTGAACCCACCCGAACTTCGCCGAGGGGAGTGTTGCAAATTTTCATAATGGCAAGGGGATCAACGAGATTTTAACGGAGAATAGGCGGTTTTCCCGGTTGTTCAACCCAGAGATGCTAGCCCACGTCGAATTCGCTCGATTCCCTCACGCAACTGGCTTCGCGGACAACCAAAATTCAAGCGCACAAAACCTTCACCCTGAAACCCGCTGCCTTCGGAAAGACCGACACCAAAACGTTCAAAGTAGGCAGCTGGCTGAGCCAGATTCAACTCACGCGCATCCAGCCAGGCCAGGTAGGTGGCATCCATCGGGTAGAGCTTCAGTCCCGGAAGTGAGGCATGCACGGTTTCGTAAAGATACTCCCGGTTTGCATCGAGATAGGACAGCAGCTCCCTGCGCCACGGTTCTCCATAGCGGTAGGCCGCTTCACATGCCGCATATCCCATACAGTTCACCTCCGTAAGGATCCCGCGGATGGATCCCTGAAACGTTGCGCGCAATGACGCGTCAGGGATAACGAGATAGGCGCAGGCCAATCCGGCAAGATTGTAGGTCTTGCTAGGGGCAAACATCACGATCAGGCGTCGGGCGAGTTCAGAACCCAGCGAACCTGCACACACGTGGGCTTTGTCGTTCAGAATCAGATCACAGTGGATCTCATCGGACAACAACACCAGATCGTGTCGCACCATCACTTCGGCAAGCCGCTCCATTTCCGTGCGGCTGAACACCTTGCCAACCGGATTGTGTGGATTCGAAAGAATGAGAATGCGGCTTCTGGAATGCACCGTCGCTTCCAATCGGTCAAAATCGATTTCCCATTCCTCCGTAGCCTCGTTCAAAACCAGCGGAATGGGCTGCAGTTCCTGATCCGCATACTGGGGAGCAGTCAGAAAGGGATAATAGACCGGAGTGAAGGTGAGAATACCATCACCGGGTTTTGCAAAAGCGCGGCACGCCAGATTGATCGCAGGCACCAGTCCCGGCGTCCAGACCAGCCATTCCGCCTGCACCTTCCACTGATGACAGCTTTCCAAATAATCCAGAACCGCATCGGTGCAGTGCTTCTCCGCCAGGGTATATCCGAAGACGCCATGGTCCACGCGTTCCCGCATTGCCTCAATCACAGGTTCAGGAGAACGAAAATCCATGTCGGCAACCCAAAACGGCAAAATGTTCGTTCCCGCGTATTTGTTCCATTTGAGACTGCCGGTATTCCGGCGGTCGATATTCACATCAAAATCTATCATATCCTCAAAGGTTCCATCAGATCGAGCACCCAACTTCACACCCTGTCGTCTCGACGGGCTTCGCTGCCATCCCAACAATTATCCATCCAGTCTGCAACCTCGGGAAACCCCATGGCTTTGATTTTTTCCCAGAACTGCACGGCAGTCCAGCCCCGCTCCCGATAGGACCGAATGCTCTCGGAATCAAACGATTTTGCGAGTCTCACTCCTTTGGCATCCTTTACCAACGGTCCATGATACCAGGACGGAGGAGGGCAACCCAGTTTCTCATACACAAGCAATTGTCGCGCTGTCGATACCAGGAGATCTTCGCCACGAACCACTTCATTGATGCCACCCTGGATGTCATCCAGAACCACTGCCATTTCATAGGCTGGCATCCCGTCCTTCGACCAAACCAGAAAATCTCCAAAATCCCGACCCGCTACATAAGATTTCGAGCCTGAGCGCAAATCGTGAAACCGCACCGCTTCCCCGAACGGAACCTTCCAGCGCCAGTTCATGCGAAAACAGTTTCCATCCGAATCGGGCGTCCAATCCTGCAGGCATTCCGCTTCCCGAAGTTCGGGCGGAAATACAATCTCCCCATCTGGAGAAAGCTGCGCCGAAGGATGTTCGCGTAACTCGCGGCGACTCACCTGACTCGGATAAATCCAGCCCGCACGCGCCCATCGTACCAGTTCCTGCTGATAGCGATCAAGCTGCTCGCTTTGCTGCACAAAGCCCCGGGCATATCCGGGTTGGGGATCCCACCCAATGCCAAGCCATTCCAGATCATCCAGAATCCCATCCACGTATTCGCGCTTGCAGCGATTCAGATCCAGGTCTTCGATACGCAGGCGAAGCAATCCCCCGGCCTGGCGGGCACGAAGACTGGCAAGGGCAAAGGTGCAGGCATGGCCACTGTGCAACCATCCACTGGGTGTTGGTGCGAGCCGCCCTACATATCCGGGTTGCGATACACGCTGGTTCCTCATAAGATGCAAACGATTCGCGAGTTGCCCGAAAGTTTGGGCTTGAAATCAACACACATTCCGGTATTGAACATAGTTTCACTTGTTTTACCACCACCATCCGAGACAATCCCTACCTAAGCCATGGCCAAAGCATCGTCCAGCAAAACAGCACTCACCACCGACCCGAAGGAACGCAAAGCCTCCCTCGATCTCGCCGTCTCCTCCATCAACCGTCAATACGGTGAGGGCGCACTCATGCGCCTCGGTGACGCATCCAAAATGAATGTCTCCGTCATCTCCACCGGATCCGTCGCCATCGACCTCGCCCTGGGCGTGGGAGGATTGCCACGCGGTCGTGTCTCCGAGATCTACGGACCGGAGTCGTCGGGGAAAACAACGCTCTGTCTGTCCATCATCGCACAGGCGCAGCGCCAGGGAGGCAATGCCGTATTCATCGACGTGGAGCACGCGCTTGACCCCCGTTACGCCAAAATCGTCGGCGTCGACCTGGACAGCCTCATGGTTGCCCAACCGGAAAGTGGTGAAGACGCGCTCAACATCACCGAAACCCTCATCCGCTCCGGAGCGATCGATGTGATCGTTGTCGACTCTGTCGCTGCTCTGGTTTCCAAAACCGAACTTGACGGCCAGATGGGTGACACCACGGTGGGCTTGCAAGCTCGCATGATGAGTCAGGCCATGCGACGACTCACCTCCGTGATTTCCAAAACCCAGTGCGTCTGCCTGTTCACCAATCAGATTCGCGAAAAAATCGGAGTGATGTTTGGAAACCCGGAAACACAGCCTGGTGGTCGCGCACTCAAATTTTTCGCGTCCGTTCGCATGGACATTCGCAGAATCGGCCAGATCAAAAAACCTTCCGGTGAAGTGATCGGAAATCGCACGCGCCTGAAGATCGTGAAAAACAAAGTGGCAGCCCCCTTTACCGAATGCGAATTCGACATCATGTACAATGAGGGCATTTCCAAAACAGGCTCACTGCTCGACCTCGGCGTCGACCACAAAATCCTCGAAAAGAAGGGAGCCTGGATCTCTTACAAGGGCGATCTCATCGGTCAAGGCCGCGAAGCGGCCAAACAGTATTTGATGGAAAATCCGGCCATCGCTGACGAACTGACACAAGCCATCATGGAAAAAGTCCATGTTGAAGTCGGTTCCATTCTTGCAAAAGGAGAAGAGAATACTGACGGTAAGGGAGATTAATCCCTGAATTTCCATGACCGACACCATCGTCGCCCAGTCGACGCCCCACGGAATATCCGCACTTGCGCTCATTCGCGCAAGCGGACCAGACTGCCTCGCCATTGCAGAGAAATTGCTTCGGCAGTCTGACCTCTCCACCGCGATTCCCCGTCAGGCAACTTTTTCTCGCCTACGGGATGCTTCAGGCAACCTGATTGATGAAGTGGTTTGGATCTACTACGCCGACCAGGCATCCTACACGGGCGAACCCATGCTCGAAATCATGCCACATGGGAATCCGATCATCTGCAAAAAGATCATTGCCACCTTCATCGATCTCGGTTGTCGACTGGCGGAACCGGGAGAGTTCACACAGCGTGCATACCTCAATGGAAAGCTAAATTTTTCCCAAGTCGAGGGAGTTTTGGATGTCATTCATGCTCAATCAGATAGAGCACTTTTCTACGCCCGGAAGCACCTGACAGGCGAGTCTGGAAGATTGATCAAGGGGATCGTCCAGGAATTAACATCCATCCGGGCAGAAATTGAAGCCTACATCGACTTTCCCGAAGACGAACTGCCACCTGAAGATCAGGCAGGCCCCTTGATGCGCATTCGACACCTGCTCGAAACACTCTCGCATTTTGAATCCACAGTGCGAAGCCGGGAAGCGATCCAAAATGGAATCGATACCCTGATCATCGGTGCGCCCAATGTTGGAAAAAGCAGTCTAATGAACGCATTGGTCGGTCATCGACGTGCATTGGTAAGTGACCAGGCAGGCACCACCCGCGACTATATTGTCGAGCGTACTTTTGTCGGAGATTATCTGATCAATCTTTTTGACACCGCAGGACTCAACACGCATTCCCTGGATCAACTCGAAAGCGAGGGCATCGAACGCACTTTGGAATTGATCGAACAAGCGAGCTTTTACTTGATTGTGCTCGATGCAACCCAACCCGAGCCGCAACTTCCCATCGAAGTGACCCAGGCCCTCAACCCCAACAATACACTCGTGCTGGCAAACAAAATGGACCTTCCGTCCGCCCACAAGCACAACGACTTTTTGCCAAATTTCCCTCACATCGGCATCTCCACATTCGACCATCAAAGCATTCTAAACCTGCTGGATGAGTGGAAGAAAAGAATCGAGCAGGATCTCGATACGCATGAAGAGGAAGATGTCATGTTCAACCATCGACAAGGCAGTTTCATCCGGGAGGCACACAAAGAGCTTTCCGAAGCGCAACGCATCCTGCGAGAGTCCCAGGCAACAGAACTTGCCGCATTTCATTTGATCGCAGCATCTGACTCCCTGGTCCGCATCAATGAACGCGTCGACCATGAAGCCGTGCTCGATGACTTGTTCAAGCGATTCTGCATCGGGAAATAGGAACCTGGCTTGCACAGCAATCCCGTTCAATCGTAGATTGAAATCCATGAATGACTTTGATTTTACCGGTGCATCGACGCCGTATGATGTGATTGTCTGCGGCGCAGGACACGCTGGCTGCGAAGCTGCGTTGGCAGCTGCACGAAAAGGCGCCAACGTCCTGTTGCTGACCGGAAATGTCGATACCATTGCCCAAATGAGCTGCAACCCAGCCATTGGCGGGCAAGCCAAGGGTCAGATTGTGCGGGAAATTGACGCCCTTGGGGGAGAAATGGCGATCAATACCGACACCACTGCCATTCAATACCGCCTGCTCAACGCCTCAAAGGGACCAGCCGTTCAGGCACCGCGCGCACAGTGCGACAAAAAAGCCTACCAGTTTCGAATGAAACACCGCCTGGAGCACACCGCCAACCTGACACTCTTTCAGGCCATCGCCAACGATCTGCTCGTCAAAGGGGATCGCATCACAGGCGTCGGCACCAATCTGGGCATCTCCTTTTTTGCCAAAACTGTCATCCTGACTACGGGCACCTTCCTTCAAGCCATCATGCACATCGGTTCCAACCGAACCGAAGGTGGACGCATGGGAGATTTCAGCGCCAAAGGAATTTCCGGTCGCTTGCAGGAACTCGGAATTGAAGTCGAACGCCTCAAAACCGGAACACCCTGCCGCATTCTTGGAAGAACCATCAACTTCGAAAACCTCACGGAACAAAAGGGAGATCCTGAACCGACCTTCTTTTCCTTTTTCGATTCTCGCGAATCCGATTTTGACATGTTCCACGTGGAACAATCTGGCGAACAACTCTCCGGATGGACACCGGGAACCAATCAAGTCTCCTGCTGGATGACCGACACCACGGCAGAAACAGAAGCTGTCATCCAGGAAAACCTTCACCTTTCTCCACTCTACGCCGGCATCATTCAAAGCAGTGGGCCTCGTTACTGTCCCAGCATCGAAGACAAATATGTGAGATTCGAGGGCAAACCCACTCATCGGCTTTTTCTCGAACCCGAAGGTCGTCATACCAATGAGTGGTACATCAATGGTCTTTCCACCAGTCTGCCTTTCGAAGTTCAGCTGCAAATGCTGAAAACCATACCCGGTCTGGAACAGGCCAAAATCACCCGCCCGGCCTATGCCGTGGAGTATGATTTTGCAATTCCAACCCAACTACTGCCGACCTTGGAATCCAAGCTTATCGAAGGTCTGTTTTTTGCGGGACAAATCAACGGAACATCAGGCTATGAAGAGGCAGCCGGTCAAGGATTGGTCGCAGGTTGCAACGCAGCCAACAAGGTCCTGAACGCAAATCCTCTCTTGCTGGCACGGCACGAATCCTACATTGGCGTGCTCATCGACGACTTGGTGACCAAGGGAACCAAGGAACCCTACCGCATGTTCACGAGTCGCGCCGAATACCGACTCCTGCTCAACCACCAAAGTGCAGAGTATAGGCTCGCAGCACACGCTCAGCAGCAACAACTGGTTTCCGGGAAACGCATGCAGCGCATGCTGGAACAGCGGGATCACGTGATGCGGTGTGTGCAACAACTCGAAGAGGATCGCTACCAGAATGGCACCAAGGGGGACGCCGTGCGTCGCGGAACCCCGCTACATGAGGTCGAACCCGATCTCGCAAATCAGTCGAAAGAGGTTCGTGATTTGGTGGAGTATTTTGTTTCCTACAAGGGTTACCTGGATCGTGAGCAGCGCCATATCCAGAAATTCACAAACCTCGACCGCATCCACCTCCCATCAGATCTCAACTACCTGGCCATTCCAGGACTGCGCAAGGAAAGTGCACTTAAGCTATCAGAAATTCGTCCACTGACCCTGGCTCAGGCGTCTCGGATCAGTGGAGTTAATCCAGCCGACATTTCCATTCTGATGGTGTATCAGGAACGCAGCCATTAAGGAATCGCCATGTTCAAATTCGTTGGATTTGGCGATTCGACAAAGAGAAAAGATTCTGCATCATTCCAATCTGGAACCATCGATTCCACTCAAAACACCTGCCTTACGTCTTTCGTCGAATCCCTGCCAGCAGGCTGAGCAGGAACATGCATGCATGCACCCAGTCATGCCAGCGATAATAGAGTGTGGTCTCCCGAGTATGCTCGCTCCACTCAAAAACTCCATGCCCCCTGAAATAAATGCTGCCGTCCGCATCGCGCAATAGATAGCGGATTTGCCCCCAACGATCAATCCATCCACTCCAGCCCGCACTGCCGCAGCGCACCACTGAACGCCCGACTTCCACAGCTCGCAGAACCGAGTGAGCCGCATGAAAGTAAGCACCAAATTCCTCACCATACCAGACGTTGTAAGTTGCCACGTAGATCAAATCCACGTCCTCCAACTCATCCCCAAGCAACAATCCAGGGAAACAGTCTTCATAACAAACTAGTGGACTAATGTTCAATTCCCTTCCAGCCACATCCACCGAAATCACTACCTGCGAAGTTCCCCTTCCAAAATCACTGGGAATCGGAACAATCGTTTCGATTCCCGGAAAAAAGCGCCGAAACGGAATAAATTCCCCAAACGGAACCAGAATGCGTTTTGCATAAAACGGACCTTTCAGCCCCACATCCGGTCTGAGCTTCAATACCGCATTGTAGGAAATCCCATTCGCATCCACTGCCTGATTTCCAAAAACCACTGGAACCTTGAGAGCATGGCTCACCCAACCTTCCACTTCCTGCTGCATCGCTCCCCCATCATTGACGGCTGCCGGCAGGGTGCCCTCCGGCCAAAAGAGCAGATCCACTTCTGCTCCTTGTGTCAGGGCGTTGCTCTCCGTCCAGACATTGCGAACCGCCTCAACCATGCGTTCGTAATTCCATTGCAGATGTGGCTCCAAGTTGGGTTGCACCAATCCCATGCGAACCCCGGAATCCTTCTGAGAATTTTGCGCTGATGATTCGGATTGCGACAAGCGGAACCAGCCAAACCCCGCTATCAAGAACAGGCAACCCAGCGCGTAAAGCATTGGTTGAAGCATCAACCTGCACGTCATTCGTACTACACCAATGCAACGGAAAATCGATTGCGCAAACCACAGATTCACCAGCACCAGTAAAGCACTCAACCCATAGCCGCCCACGACACTCGAAATCTGCAACATCAGCGGAGACTGCCACTGCGTGATTGAAAAATGCGCACCCGGTAAACCAAAGGGTTGAGTCCGACACCATTCCAGCACTGCCCACAACGCGGCGAGTCCCACCACTTGCGTGATACGCAGCTTTGCAAACCCTTCGCACCCTTGCCGACCCGTGTTCCACCACAACACCCACATCCAAAGAGCATGAATGAAGGCAAACCCCGCCGCGATTCCCAGCACAGCAACCCAACTCACATGACGGAGCCATAGGATCAGTGCAATCCACCGAATCCATTCCACCGCAAAGACCCACAGCAAAAAGCGAGAGCCGCGTTCGATCCGACGCATGGCAAGGAACAGTGGAACCATCGACACCCATGCCAGCCAACCCAGGTCAACTCCGGGAAAGGCGGAAAATGAGAGGAGAACGTAGAGAAGGAACCACCCAAGCCTGCACATCATGCCATACTCTTTTGAGTCAACCCCTGCCTTTTGGCAACCGCAGAACTCTGACGACTAAGGCAACTCCTGAGGAATCCACATCAGGGATTCGCGTCCTGCCTTTCCCCATCCTGAGGAATCTCAGAGGTAGCACGATCAACCCTTTGCACCGACTGCAACTCCGCGTAAAACGATCCGACCACCACTTTGCTCTGGATGCGAAGTGGCACCCGCTGCTCATCGGCAGAGAACCACATGAGAATGTTCGAGTCCTTGCTCTTCTGAAAGACACCCCTCAACTCCTTGGTGTTGGGTTCGACCTTGATGGCCTCCCTTTTTCCCATGGCACCTTCAAAAGAGACCAGCCCTTCTTGTCCAACGTCAATGAGCAGCGACTTCTTCCCATCGGTGGCAGGAAGGGTAACCACACCCGGCTCGGCACTGACGATCTGCCGGAAGAAAAATACCACAGAAAGCGGATCCCAAGTCCCTGCTTCAATCTCCACCGGCTCCTTTGTCTCTTCCCCTTCACGCTGGTAACTTGCAGTCATGCTCTGCCAGTCAAATGTCACCGTGGCTTTCCGACGTGTCTTTCCCTCGCGCTGATTCAACTGGTAGCGAACCGGACGCAGATATTGAACAGATACAAAGGAATCAAAGCGGCTTCGCACCTTGTAGATGGAATCAGCAAAACCACTCGTTCGCACTTCCAGGCTAAGGTGAAAACATGCTTCCCCGTCAACTTCACGAATGGGGAGAATCCGCAACACTCCGGACCCCACCTCAAAGGGTCCCCATTTCAATGTGTATTGGAGTTCTTCGCCGACCCGATGAAAGGGAAATGAACTGCGCACCACCATCGCATCCGACCCAGCGGGAGCCGCGACCAAGGGCATGACAGCCCCGATGATGGAAATCAGCATGGTGACAACGACTTTCATACTGCAAAGACGAGGCCACCCATGCGATTTATTCAATTCCGTTCCATGCCGGAGTTCCTCAGGGAAGGGGATCAATTTTCCAAATGTCCTCGCAATACTCGCGGATCGTTCGGTCACTTGAAAACTTTCCAACCCTAGCGGTATTGAGAATCGCCATTTTGGCCCAGCGCGCACGGTCCAGGTAAGCACGTCCTGCCGCCTCCTGCGCCTCACAATATGCCGCATAATCGGCAAGCACGAGGTAAGGATCGCCCTGCTCAAGCAGACTCAAGCGAATCGGCCGAAACGCATCTTCCTCATCTGGCGTAAAGTTCCGGGAACTCAACCAGTCCACCACCGCGCGCAACTCGGGATCTCGGTAGTAGTGATCCCAGGGATTGTAACCGTCTGCCTTCAGCGCATCCACTTCTTCGACCCGAAGTCCAAAAATAAAGATGTTCTCCGAACCGACCTCTTCCTCGATCTCCACATTCGCGCCATCCAGCGTGCCCATCGTGAGTGCTCCGTTCAGGGCGAGCTTCATGTTTCCGGTTCCCGAAGCTTCCTTGCCAGCGGTTGAAATCTGCTCGGAAAGATCAGCTGCAGGAATAATCGCTTCTGCAAGGGATACACGATAGTTGGGAAGGAACACGACCTTCAGCTTTCCCTGGATGCGCGGGTCGTTATTGATCTTTTCACCCACCTTGTTGATCGCCCGGATGATATTCTTCGCCAGGTCGTATCCCGGGGCAGCCTTCGCACCAAAGATGAAAACACGCGGCGCAATATCCAGATCGGGATTGTGAACCAACTTCCGATACAGCGAAAGAATGTGCAACAGGTTCAGGTGCTGCCGCTTATACTCATGCAGTCGTTTGATCTGCACATCGAACATCGCAGCCGGATCCACCTCAATCCCGGTTTCAGCCTTGATCACCTCAGCGAGCCTGCACTTGTTCTCGTGTTTCACCTGCATGAAACGCTTCTGAAAATCGGCATCATCGGCAAATGCCTCGAGACCCTTCAGCTGGTTTAAATCATAGGGCCACTGATCGCCAATTTTTTCGGTGATCAACTCCGACAAGCCCGGATTGCAGGCCAACAACCAGCGTCTCGGGGTGATGCCGTTTGTCTTGTTGCGAATCTTGCCCGGATACAGTTGGTCAAATTTCTGGAAGAGATCTTTCTTGAGCAGCTCCGTGTGCAGCGCAGCTACCCCATTTACCGTATGACTGGCAACGACCGAGAGATACGCCATGCGCACCATGCGGTAGTCACCTTCCTCAATGATGGAGAGCGCGGCCTTCATGCCATCATCTCCTGGCCATTTGGCATCCACAGCTTTGAGAAACCGTGCATTGATTTCAAAAATGATCTGCAGATGACGCGGTAATACCTTTTCAAACAGGGCTACACTCCAGCGCTCGAGTGCCTCGGGCAACAGCGTGTGGTTCGTATAGGAGAGCGTTTGCGTCACGAGTTTCCACGCCTCATCCCATTGCATGCCAAAATCATCCAAAAACACCCGCATCAACTCGGGAACCGCCAGGGCAGGGTGGGTGTCATTGAGCTGGATCGCCACCTTTTCTGCAAAGGCTGTCCAATCGTCGTGCCGGTTTCGGTAGCGACGGATGATGTCCTTGAGCGAACAGGCAACGAAGAAATACTGCTGAACAAGACGCAACTCCTTGCCCACCTCGGTTTTATCATTCGGGTAGAGGACCTTCGAAATGGTTTCGTCCAACGCCTTCTGTCGAACAGCCTCCACATAGCCGCCTTCATTAAAGGCCGACAGGTCAAGCTCGTTGGAAGACTTCGCCTCCCACAAGCGCAGAAAATTCACGGTGTTGCCTCCATATCCGCAAATGGGAACATCGTAAGGAACTCCCTCTACCACACGTCCTCCAACCCAGCGCGGCTGATAATCACCTTCGTCATTGTAGGAGTGCTCCACATGTCCATAAACGCGAACCGACTGTGAATACTCTGGACGAATCACTTCCCAGGGATTTCCAAACTGCCGCCAATTGTCAGGGTGCTCGATCTGGTGACCATCCACAAACTCCTGCTTGAACAAACCAAACTGATAGTGGATTCCATACCCAACAGCGGGGATATCCAACGTCGCAAGCGAATCCAGAAAACAAGCTGCCAAACGTCCGAGACCCCCATTCCCGAGACCCATGTCCAATTCTTCGTTGACCAGATCCTCCCAGTTCAGGCCGAGTTCTTCGACTGCGGACTTCACTTCGTCAAGGATCCCTGCATTCACGATATTGTTCTGCAGCAACCTTCCCATGAGGTATTCAAGACTCAAGTAGTAAACCCGTCGCGTATCCGCTTCGTTGTGACGCTTCATCGTCGCTGAAAAACGACTGAGTACCACATCTTCCACCGCCTCACAAACCGCAATCCACCAATCCCGTCGCGTCGCCGTTCCGGTATCGCGAGCCAATGTGAATTTCAGATGCGCCAGTACTGCATCCTTGAATGAGTGACCGCTGCCATCAGCGTACACCATGTGTTGCAAGCCACTTCCCGCAGCGGGATTGCTCTGCTTCTTATCAGATTTCATAGACCCTCCCTTGGATCGTTCGGATCAGATTTTCAGGGCATTTTGCTTACACCCCAAAAGCTTCTCCTGAAGTTATTGGTAGTATTTGATACTCTCCAGACGCTGTATCCAGATCTGTGTCGTATCTGTCGATTCCAGTTGCCGGGTGAAGTCTTCCACCACGCTATCCTGGTCGTTTTCCAGAGCGATCACAATGCGTTTGAACATTGCTTCCGCCCGTATCCCCTCTGCAAATTGATCTTGTGCAGCCAATGCCTCAAGCACGGCTACTGCACCCTTGGAATCACCGACCTTGCGCAGACTGCTCGCCTGACCCAACAGGGCGATTGGCAGCAAATCGGTGTCTTCAAGTCCTTCGGCAGCATTTGCATACAACTCTGCTGCTTCCGCAAAATCTCCCGTTTCATAGGCTTCTTTTCCTGCCTGCAAGTAAGCAAAGGAGGCAAGCGCATGACCCTTGTGCGAATTGGCAAAATCCATTTTCGCATCCATGGTTTCCAGTTTCGAAAACTGGTCCTTCAATGATGCTTCTCTCGAACGGGAATACTGCTTCCATCCCTGCACTGCCAGGAACGCAACCAACACCACAACCAGGTAGGTTAGCAGGCGCGCGCCGTGGTCCTTCCAGAACCGATACACATCTTCAAAGACACCCTCTGGCACATCCGATGCGGTGGACGCTCCCTGTGGGAGTTCAATACCAGTGTCTTGGGCCTCAGGCCGCTTGTTGGATTTCGAAGGATCTACGCTCATGAAGCTGCTAAAATCTCAGGAATTCCTCCATGAAGTCAATGGAATTCAGGTCTTCACGCATTGGCCAAAAAATCCCCTCCTGGAAATTTCCACGAGGGGATTCGTTGACGTTAAGATGGGAGAAAAATGCTCCGAACCTCAGAATGAAGCAGAGAGTCCTACTGAGAAGTAAAACCCGTCGTCCCAGTTTCCACCGGTCAGTTCGCTTTCACCATCCTGATAGTTCAAGCTCGCAGAGAAAGATGCGTTTTCAGCAAGGCTCAATCCGTATCCAATCGAAGCCGTGTAATACATGGCACTGTCACCTTCATCGGGAGATACCAAGCCTGCAGCAACTCCGAAGTCAAGCGATGAGGTTTCATCGATTGCTACGCTGTAACCCAAGCTTCCCTCAACGCTGAGCACCTCAAGCGTCACATCATAATAAACATAGAGGGCAGGTGAAAGCGGAGCATCAAAGGACACACCCAGATAACCTTCGTATGTTGCCGTATCCCCTTCATCAAGATCCGGATATACATAGGCGGTCAGTCCCACATCAAGCGCAACCGTCTCACTCAGGGCAATGACATAGCCGCCGTAGAAATCGATTTCATTTCCATAAAGCGTATCGTCATCAGCGGCAGCAAAGGGTTGGGCAGTCCACACTCCCAGATAGAAGTCTCCGTCAGAATATTCAATCGCAGCCTCAATGATTGAATCCGCAAGCTGCACGCCACGGAAATAATAATCACTGGTGTAAGCGGTGCTGATCTCGACAGCCGCATTCAAGGAAGCGGCAGCGAGCAGTGTTGAAATGGCAGTCAGGATAGTTTTCTTCATATAGATTGGTTTGTTGCTTATTAATCGTAGGTTCCCGATGGTCAAAGCTCACCGGGAACGGGACACCCGCATGCAACAGCCGTGCCAAACCTCCAAAAAGTCATTTTTTCAGCCCTAAAGCTTCAACTTGGACGCTGCTGGTCAATTTCTTGCAGCTTCAGCTCGATATCAGCATTTTCAAGTGCCAGCACAATTTCGTCGATTTCGCCCTCCATCACCTGGTCAAGGCTATGCAGCGTCAAACCGATACGGTGATCCGTCACCCGACTTTGAGGAAAGTTGTAGGTGCGGATTCGCTCACTGCGATCTCCCGAACCGACCTGCTGCTTGCGCTGTGCCGCATATTTTGCGCGCTCTTCCTCCTGCTTGCGTTGCAGCAGGCGCGAACGCAGCACCATCAGCGCCTTTGCCTTGTTCTTGTGCTGGGATTTTTCATCCGCACAAGTCACGATCATGCCCGTCGGCCGATGGAGCACCTGGACCGCAGAGTCAGTGGTGTTCACACTTTGCCCACCCGGTCCGCTGGCACGACAGACCGTGATTTCCAGGTCCGCAGGCGCGATCTCCACATCAACTTCCTCCGCTTCCGGCAATACCGCTACGGTGGCAGTCGAGGTGTGAATACGGCCATTTGTTTCGGTGACCGGGATGCGCTGAACGCGATGCACTCCACTCTCGAATTTCAAGCGCTTGAACACCTGTTCGCCCTTCACAAGAAAGGATACCTCCCGAAACCCACCGGATTCTGAAGGATTCGATCCGAGATTCTCAATTTGCCACCCCTTGCTCTCCGCATAGCGGCAGTACATGCGGTACAGGTCCGCAGCAAAAATGGACGCTTCATCCCCTCCGGCACCTCCGCGAATTTCCATCACAGTATTGCGGTCATCGCTCGGATCCGGGGGAACCATGGCAAGCAAGAGCGCCTTTTCCTTTGACTCCCGCTCGCGTTCAAGCTCCGCCAGCTCCACTAGCGCAAGCTCCCGCATCTCCTCATCCAGATCTCCTTCATCCAGCAATTCGCGACTCCCCCGGAGTTCCTCCGAAATCGCGTTCAGACGATCCTCCAGCTCAAGGATACTCTTGATTTTCAAATGTTCGCGCGAGAATTCAGCAGCCTTTCTCGGATCCTGGTAAACCTCACTGGATCCGAGCAACTGCTCAAGTTCCGCATACCTGCGTCGAAAAGGGTCTAGGGATGGAATAATTTGCATCGATTGAGTTCACATCGAGTCCTGAACCGATGATTCCGGTTTATCACACCAGGACTCATGCGTTAGGCTGACTGCATTTTTTCTTCCTGTAAATCCCAGAGTTTTCTGCTAGAGAGGTGAGAGCTGGGCAAAATGGATCAGGGAAACCATCAACATGGCAATTCCATCCGAACGCTCATGTTTCGCGTGACCGCGAATTCTCAATCCACCACAGACGCCATCCATCCATTCTTTCAAACCCACTTCCGCCATGATTCCAGGAACCATTCACAGCCAAAACATCGTCGCCTGCATCTGGGATTTCGACAAGACGCTCATCCCCGGCTACATGCAATCCCCCCTTTTTCAGATGTTCGATGTGGATGAGAAGGCCTTCTGGAAAGAAGTCAATCACCTGCCTGCCATCTACAAGGAGCGAGGACAGGTCGTTTCGAAGGATACCATCTACCTCAACCACTTGCTCACCTACATCAAAGCCGGTCGCCTGGCCGGACTCAACAACGCAAAACTCCGCGAGTGTGGGCGTCACCTGCGCTTTTATCCCGGGCTACCTTCTTTTTTCGGATACCTGAAGGACCTGATTGAAAATCATCCACTTTACCAGCGCTGCAACATCTCGCTCGAGCATTATATCATCTCGACCGGTCTTGCTGAAATCATCCGCGGCTGTTCCATTGCGGAGTTTGTCGACGGCATCTTTGGCTGCGAGTTGCTTGAAAATCCACTTCCCGCTGGTTTTCTCAACCAAAAGGAATTGTCCATCGATACCGAACCCGAAATCAGCCAGATCGGCACCATCGTCGACAATACGATCAAGACGCGCTACATCTTCGAAATCAACAAGGGTTCCAACAAAAACGAATCCATTGACGTCAATGCCAACATCCAGCCCGAGGATCGACGCATTCCGATTCGCAACATGATATATATCGCCGACGGCCCCAGTGACGTCCCGGTGTTTTCAGTGGTCAACAAGGGCGGTGGAAAAACCTACGCCGTCTACAATCCCGAAGAACCACAGGAATTCCGACAAAATGACGCCCTGCTGCAGACCGGTCGCATCAAAGCCTACGGACCTGCAGACTATCGCTCTAGCAGTTCCACCGCTATGTGGCTCAAAATGCACCTTTCCGACATCTGTGACCGCATTGTCGAAGAGCGCGAGCTGATGCTGGCCAGCCGGGTTGTGAAACCGCCCCGTCATCTGCACAGTGATAAACCGGATTTACCCGCTCGCCAAACCCCCAATCAAACCGAGCTTCTGGCCTGAGCAGAGCACCCTATCGCAGCTCAACCCAAAGCTGTTCGGGGTAGAGTCCCTGCCTCACCTTTTGGGCAATTCCGGCAACTACTGGATCACGGTCTGAGGGATGCGTCACTCCCATCCAGTCCGAATCGCTGCAGAGCACACGCATCGCGCACGGCTGATCCGATATCAGTTCATTCACAACTGAGGGAAGAAAAAATTCCGACTTCATTTCAGCTCCGTGCTGCTCCAGAAATTTCCGGAAATCCCTGTCAATTCGTGCAAGGATCGAGCGGGAAAATCCAAACAGATTCATCGACGTCGGCGTGCGTTCATCCAACTTCACAGACGTCTCAACAGCACTCCGCAGTTTGCCGTCCACACGTTCAATGCCTCCCACTTCCCGAATGCTCAACAACCATCCATCCGGGTCCACTTCACAGATGCCTCTCGACACGCCTCCCTCTGCCGACAGCGTCTTTCCAAGCGGATAGGCTACCATCGCGTGCGTTTCGCCGCCTGTTTCTGCAAAAAAGCGGGTGAGCTGCACAAATCCGTCTCTCCCATAAAAATCATCTCCATTCACAACCACAAAGGGTCCATCCAGTCGATCCTTTGCCACCCAAATGGCATGCCCCGTACCCCAGGGCTTGACCCTGTCCTGCGCATAAATCGCCTGCGGTGGCAATGCATCCATCTCCTGAAAACACAATTCCACTTGGAGCGCCGCTGGCAAACGAGTAAGCACCCGATCCCGAAAATCCTGCTCCATGCTGCGACGGATGATAAAAACCACGCGGCGAATGCCAGCCAACCACGCATCATACAGGTTGTACTCCAGAAGTGTTTCTCCATGTGGTCCAAAGCCTTCCATCTGCTTCAGTCCACCATACCGACTTCCCAGTCCGGCCGCTAAAACCACAAGTGTGCAATGCATGCTTCCACACATAAAAGCTCCTTTACCCATGTCCACCGGAAAGCGAACCCATCCGCAAAACTAGGCATCCTCCGGACTCACTGGGTTGCCTATCGAACGGTCACGGATGCGCAGAAACTGCGACTCCGGCACCCATCCCCGCACCCCGCCGCTGGTTTCCACAAAAACATAGTGGTTGTTTCGCTTGAGATAGCGCGCCATCTCTCCGGACTTCAGCATCAGAAATGCTTCACTTTCAGTAGTGGGAACCACCTTCAGTCCAACAGGATTTCCAAGCAGCACCCCATGGTGCTGATCCTGCGACAGTCCCACACAGGCAACACAGGAAAATCCAAACACCAGTGCTGACAGAATTGCCACATCCCGATACAGTGACTGTCGCTTCACCAGAAGGTAAAAGTAGACTCCCAACACAAGCGAACTCCAGAACGAGCAAAACACCAGCACCATCCACAGTCCCTCGGGTAGTGACCTCGCCAGCCGTTGCAGTACCGTATAGCGCGGTGGAGCGATGCCCTCACTCTGGCGAACCACGCTCAGGATCTCCCGAGTCGCCGTCGAGCCAAAACCCTGCCTCAAAGCACGCTCGAGGTGCAGCACCGCCCGACCCGTGTCTCCGCTCTGATAATAAGCAATACCCAGATTGTGATGGAGTGATGCCGTCTCCTGCTGCGCCAGCACCTGGCGATAGCGTTCCACGGCCAGATCCGTCTGCTTATCCAACATCAGTCGGTTTCCCTCCTGAAAGTTGATTTCCACATCAACTGGATCTGCCTTTTCTGCCCACAGTAGCGGGCTGGCAAACCACCCGATCAGCAGGACCGCCGCAGTTCTCAATCCAAACGCCATCCCGACTCTCGCACCTTGCTTCTTCATGCCTTTGTCGTCTTCTCGAGCTGCTGGTTAAAACGTTTCAGTATGGAACGCAGCCGATCAAATTCATGCGATAGCGGTGGATTCTCCAAGACTGTACCGGAAAACCGATGCTGTTCATACCGCCTGAGATATCCCTCAATCACACGCTTGGTATTGTCATTCAAATCCATGTTGCGGAGCCGTGACTCCACATCCTCAACCGTAATGGCCTCGACATTTGCATCGTTGATCGAAGCAACCACTGCACAAAATGCCAGAAATGCAGATTCGTAAAACTGCTCACTGTCCTCCTCCCGGGCAGCGATGCCTGCCAGGCGGGTGTACTTACGAATCCAGGACTCCACCCTCAACTGTCTCGCAAAAACAGCATCCTGTTGGATGCGCATCTGTCGTCGCTTCCAAACAATGGCGCCCGCAAAGAGCATCAACAACACGCCTTGAATCCCATAGAATCGCATCCGCTGGAAAAACGGACGCTGCATCTCCCACGCCTGGCCCAGTTCCCAGCGCAGATAGCTGTCCAAGCTCAATTCCGCAGACTGCTCCCGCTCAGAAGCTGGTGCCGGCATCTCCGCATCTTCCTCACGGTAGAGATTTTCTCCGACTGTTCCCACAGGAATCGGATCGGAACGCAAGGTGACAAAATCGCGCTTTTCCACATCAAAATAAGTGTATGCAAACGCAGGAAACTCTGAGATTTCCGAGCTTAGCGGGATCAAAACATAGCGATAGATCTGCTTCCCGCGATAGCCCAGGAAATCTCCATCTTCAAATTGCTCCTGCGGACTGAAAACACGCCAACGCTTGTCCAGCGGAAGCTTAGGCGAACGCAGCGAACCAAAATTTCCCTCACCCTCAATTTCAACCACCACATTCACGGGTTCGCCCACTTTCAGACTACGCTCCTCCAGTTGTGTTTTCAGGCGGAATTTTCCTATCGCATTGTAAAATGAAGCCGCTTCTCCCGGCGTTGGAAGCGATTCCACGTCAAAGTTGAGGTTCTTCGAAAAAATCACCTGCGATTCTTTGCTCGAGTCCTGCAGCAAGGTTTCGATCGACGCAATCGACTCAGCCGTATTCGCACGGACCGCACGGATAAACTCAATGCGATCATTGGGTATCGTGAAGTTAAGATCCAATTTGAACCCAACCGAAATCCTGCCAGAACGAACCGCACGAAAGGTCAATGGCCAACTGTACACACTGTAACGGTACAGTCCCCGTGTCGCCACACGCTCAGTCGGGCCGGGTGAAATCGCGTCCAGTGAAAAATCACTTCCTACTGGCGCCGGACTCGAGAATGTGACATTGCGAAGACCCCGAAACACGTAGAGGTTCAGACTCGTCTTAAAACGCTGACCCACGTGCAGCGAATCGGGTCGATTCTCAAGTTCAAAAAAGAACCACTCTACCTCTTCGCCCGACAAACTGGAACTCGGCGAACGCACCCGGATCGATGTCGCCGGAACCTGCAAGCGCTGCCCCATGTAGGGAATTTCAAACGCTGGCATCACGATGCGACCCTCCTCATCGGCCACCACCTCAAACGCCAGTGTCACGCCTACGGGATCACTGCCCGATGTGGACAGGTACTGCTCTCTCGTCTGAAACCGCCCGAACGTCAAACCCGCCACTCGTGGCAGCTCCGGCTGCGCAGGAGACTCCAACACCAGGTTGTGTTGATCCGGAGACTTTCGGATCGTGATGGAATAATTGATGCTCCGACCCACAACAGTCTCCGCTGTTGAAAAACCGGAATCCACCTCAAACGGTTGCGCAAACCCAATCAGTGGAGTGACAAACACCCAGAACAAGGTGCCGGAACTCCGTCTCAGCCACCCTCGAAAATTTCGCCTGTTGTCGCACTTCATCTCCACGTTAAAGCCCTTCAAATGCAGCGACTCACCACACCTGATCACTTAACGAGTAATTGCAGGTGCCAAACCTACAATCAAACCCAAAAGTCAAAATCAGCCACCCCGTCCATCGTGATTTCAATCAGAACGACAGCACATGCCCAATGCTCCAGAGTTGAGGATCGCCTTCCTCCCGATGATGAACCGCTGTCCATTCGAGCGAAGAGTCGTTCATTGTCATTCAGGCAGGAGCGACCACAAGTTTTTTTACCTGTTTGTATCGTGATACTTCCAAACTTAATGATCACCTAATATCGAATTCATTTCCCTCCCGATACGGTCCCGCACAAAGCATCACACGAAACAAGTCATAGCATTGACAAAAAGTGAAGGCCCTTTATCATTTACAAAACTTTCATCACTCTTTGATCATGAAATTCAAATATCTTCTCGCTACGCTCACCAGCGCATTGGCCCTGACAACCGGGTTGTATGCACAGTCACTCAAGCCCGGAACGATAACGTTCAAAAACATTCGTGGATCGGCTGTTTCCCACAACATCAACACGGGTGCCACCGAAGACATTACGCCAGAGTCCCTCCTGACCGAAGGGTTTGTCATCGAAACACGAGGTGATGGATACCTCGATCTGGTATTCTCAAATGGTGTTGTGGCACGCCTTGCTCCCAATTCCCGCGTCTCCATCGACAGTTTTGCTGTCGGCGGATCTGCCCGGACCAACCGGAGCGCCCGCATGGATCTCTCCGCAGCACGCTCCCGAACCAGTTCCACCACTTCAAACCTGCAGATGAGCATCGAATGCGGCGACATCACCGTCAATGCCACAGAAAAGCAGGAGGGTGATCTTCGGGTCAAAACCCCCACAACTGAGGTTCAGGCCGACCTCACCAAGTTTTTTGTGTCTCATGGCAAGTCCAACGCTGCCTCCGGCAATGTAAGTCGGGCAATCAATCTCGGAACCATGCCCATTCAAGTGAACACACTCAGTGAAAATGAACTGGTTTCCAATGATGGTCAGGTTACTTACGGGCATTTTGACCCCTATGCCGAAACGCAAAGCACGAGCCTGGGATCCGAAGCCACAGCGATCATTCTCGCTGACGACCAGGCAAGCGCAAGTGGCTTGAGTCCAACCAACGCCGCAAGCCAGGCATTTGATGCTTCCACCTACTCACTGCTTCCCTTTGACCCATGTCTCATCGACCGCCTCGGATACATCGCCGACCACGCACTCTACGGAGGCTCTGATCCGCTCGGTTCCCTGTTGGTCACAGCAGCTGCTGATGTCAGTTACTTCAACATCAACTCGGGTGAAATCGGTGATATCTCCATCGGCATGCTGTTGCCCGAGGGCACCATCATTCGCAGTTCCAACAACGGTTCCCTCTCGGGAGTCTTCGCAAATGGCGCAACACTCGAAGTCGCACCTGCATCCAATGTTTACCTCGAATCCCTGACGAGTCAGCCCGTGCTCGGAAACCCATCCGCAGACACCTTGACCCACATTCTCATTCGGGTGGAAACGGGTCGCATTACCGCATCGACTGCCGGAACGCCCGCAATCGACACCTTTCACGTCATCAGCCCGCTTGATCGCCATACCATCGCCGGGGATACTGTGGCTTCCGTCGAATTCCTGCAGATGGATACCAATGCGTTCCAAACCGTCAGTCAGAACCGCACAGCACAGGGTGCAAACGGCGTCAACACTGTCGTCGTATCCAGCAGCAACCTGAGCCTGGTCAGTGACAATGTGACCTTCATCGAATACTCACAGGATGGAATTGATTTCAGCTTCACAACACCTCCATCCTACACCCACATTACCGAGTCGGCCATCATTCCCCCCTCCTACGAGTTCATCGACCGCACCATCGCTTTCGCTGCTGGTGCTCTGCCTGGGCCGACTGCCATTGGAACTCCGGGAAATCCAGGAAACGTTCAACGCTTCACCGAAGAAGAGGATCCCGTATCACCTTGACTTGGACCGATTCCAGGATTTGAATTCCATCTACACTGGCTCGAAGGCATTGCGATCTCGAGCCAGTCTTTTCATTTTGGACGCCGACTCTCACTCGAACATCCATCGCTTATCGAAAACTCGTAACAACTGAATGGCATATCAACCCAGATCAAGTGGCAGGTCCCGCTACAACCGACGCGGATCCAACAATTTTGTTAGAAAAAACGAACGAATCCGGGCCCCTGAAATCCGTGTCATCGGGCCCGACAAACGCCAGCTGGGAATCATGCATCCCAAGGAAGCCCTGGCCCTCGCCAAACGCCACGGTCTCGACCTCGTAGAAATCTCCGCTTCTGCCAAACCTCCCGTTTGCCAGATTCTCGATTACGGGAAGTACCAATACGAGCAGAGTAAGAAGCAGAAGGAGAGCAAGCAAAACTCCTCCAGCCAGAAGATCAAAGAAATCAAGCTGCGCGTGGGTATCGACACCCATGATTACATGACCAAGATTCGCCGGGCAGAGGAATTTCTGGACAAAGGAAACAAGCTCAAGATCAGTCTTCAGTTCCGTGGACGTGAAATGGAGCACAAGGAACTGGGTTTCCAAAAGGTAAAACAAGCCATTTCCGACCTCAACCACATCGGCACAGCCGATATGGATCCGAAACTCGTTGGTCGCTCCGTTTCCGTGGTAATGTCTCCACTTCCCGAAGCGAAGCGTCAGTTGAAATATCACAGCGAAGATTGAGGCTGACTCCACCTGCGAAACCGGCAACTGAACCCGTCTTGCGCAGCTGTGAAAGCAAGCTTTTTCATCTCCTTGCTGGCCTTGCTTGCTGCGGGTTTCCTTCCCGTACAAAGCAAGGCTGATACGTTTCTTTCCAATGGCGTGCTCTATCGCAGTGTTTCCGAAATCGGCAACCGCCTGGGCATGAAACTCGAATCTGGCGACGATGGCAGAAGCACCCGACTTTCCAGTCAGTGGACCCAGATGGATTTTGTAAACGGGAGCCGCATCTTCCGCATCAACGGTATTCGAATGTATCTCGGCTACCCAACACTTGAACGCTCCGGCACACTCTATGTGCCGGAACTCGACTGGCAGTTCACCATCTCCTCCATCCTTATTCCTCCCCGACTTTCATCACATCAAAAACAACTCCGCACCATCGTTCTCGATGCAGGTCACGGGGGAAAAGACCCCGGAGCGCAAAACCTAAGCCTCGGACTCAACGAAAAGGATCTCACACTCGAGGTCAGCAAACGTCTCGAACGCCACCTGAAAAGGGCTGGTTTTCAAGTTGTACTAACTCGAAAAAATGACCGATACCTCACCCTAAAACAACGCTCCGATATTGCCAGGAAGGTCAAAGCAGATCTGTTCCTGAGCCTGCACTTCAACGCGTCAACCCAGGATTCCGCGAACGGTATCGAAACCTTTGCGTTCACCCTGTTGAACCAGCCCTCAACCAGTCGCTCCGAACTCGACGCTTCTGACAAGATTTTCAGGCGGGCAAACCGATACGATGCATTCAATACCCTGTTGGCCTACACCGTGCAAAAACATCTCATCCATTCCACAAAACAAACGGATCGGGGTGTGAAGCGATCCCGATTCTGGGTTTTGGAAGACCTTTCCTGCCCGGGAGCACTTGTCGAGTTGGGGTTCATTCGCCATCCCGAAACGGCCACCCAACTTCAGAACGACGCTTATCTGGAACTGCTGGCAACCACACTTACCACTGCCATCGTTCAGTATCAGGCGCGCTTGAACGAATCATGAATCCTTCCCTTGCCCAGTTTGCAGCCGTAGCGTTGGGAGGTGCCGCTGGTTCCGTCCTGCGTTTCTGGATTTCCAGCCTGTTTCCCAATCAAGGACTAGCCGCAACGGCTTCGGTCAATTTCCTGGGTTCATTGCTGCTCGGTGCCGTCCTCGCCAGCCCATTCCTTGGTGTCGAGTTTCGCCCCATGCTGCGACTGCTGCTGGCGGTCGGGTTTTGCGGTGGTTTCACAACCTTCTCTACATTCGGATTCCAGACCTTTGAATTGTTGCAGGACTCTCGCTGGTTACTCGCCATCACGAATATTCTGGCCAACAACCTGGGTTCCATCCTCTGCGTGTGGATTGGATATTCGCTTGCAAAATCATTCCTGCCTTAGCCGTTGGCATTCACAGCCAATCCCGTGATGCGACAATTCCTTCCATGGTTCACTCTGCTTTGCCTCACGGCAGTTTCTGCATTTGCCAGAACTGCACCCGACCCCGGAAAAGTGGTTGTCATTGCCAATGCAACCGTGCCCGAATCACTCGAACTCGCACAATTCTACCTCGAGAGCCGTTCGATTCCTCAGGAAAACCTGATCGTTCTCCACACCTCAACCGAGGCAACAATCCCGCGTGAACAGTTTATCCGGGAAATTCTCCATCCGGTAAGGGAACAACTTCTCGAACGTGGCCTGGTAGAGGGAACACTTCTCGACAACATCACGGATGATTCCGGGCGCTACGCCTTTCAGGTGTACGAAACCCAATTCCATTACCTCGTCCTGTGCATGGGTGTACCCCTCAAGGTTGCAAGCGTTGCCATCACCCCTGATGCGGAACTTTCTGATCGCATCCCCGCTGGACTTCAAACCACCCAGGCATCCGTGGATTCAGAGCTGGCACTTGTCGCCGCATCCAATCAACGTTGGTTGGGTCCTGTCGCCAATCCGCTCTTTCAGGTACCTTCCCCCACACAGCTTGACTACACTGAGGTCATTTCCGTCTGCCGCCTCGAAGGCCCCACATTTGAGCATGCCAAATCACTCGTGCGCGATGCCATCGCGGCCGAACAGCGAAGCTTTCTTTCCGGTCGTGCCTACATTGATCTCCATTCACATCACGCCGACGGCAATCTTTGGCTTCGCGAAGCCGCTACCCATCTACGTGCCTATGGGTACGACGTTGAGCTCATTCCACCAGGTCGGCACTGGTCGATCACCGACCGCCACGATGCCCCGGCTATTTATCTGGGCTGGTATCAGGTTCATGCCGCAGGTCCCATGCTGCCACCCGCATCCATTCCTACAGGAGCCATCGGTGCTCACATTCACAGTTATTCCGCTGCCTCCCTGCGCACCCCTTCCCGAAATTGGGCCGGTCCTCTGGTCAACGCTGGTTTTACAGTGACATTTGGTAATGTTTACGAACCCTACCTTCAACTCACGCTTCGCCCGGACCTTTTCATCGAACTTCTCCTTCGAGGATACTGCCTCGGAGACGCCTCATTGTATGCACAACCTTCTGTCAGCTGGCAAAACGTGACCCTGGGCGACCCTCTCTACCAGCCCTTTCAACCCACTCATGAATGGAATCCAATTCACATTCTCAACAGCAGTGACTCAACCCCGTACGAACGCATCATTGCGCTCAATCGCATCGCATCCCAAAACACCGGACTGGCCTGTCAACACGCAGTCGACGCGCAAACCCAGTTTCCATCCATCCCTCTGGCGATCAAAATTCTGGAAACCTGGTCCAACCACATCTCCACCTCAACCCGCAACCAATTGCACGACTACCTTTCATCACGTCCCATGATTCCCTCCAGTCTGGCTCCGTTCTATCTGAATACGTTCAAGTCTTTGCGAGACACTGATGATGCCAACATCGCACAACGATTCATGCAGCTCATGCATCAAAGTCGTTCGCAATGGGAACCTGAACTTCAGGAATCTTTCGACTCCATCAGTTCAACGCACGATTCGCACCCCAAGCCAACTGACTCCGATGCCAAAACGAAATTCAACGATTGAACGGACTGATCGCCAGATAGTTGAGCAACAGGAGTTCTTTCCAGATCCGGTATCGGCCTTCCCCAGTCATTTTCCCAAATTCATCCCGATCCGTTCGCTCGTTCAATATGCCAGCATTGACGTTGACGCGCTCAAGCGTCTGCTGCATTTCGAACAGCCAGTCACTCACCTGCGCCTCAAATGGAATCCAGTTCTCAGAACCCGCCTGATGCTTTCGTCTCTCGTGCATCGAGGCAATTTTTGAAATCTTACGCACGGCAGGATGCCGTTGCACTCGCCAGGTTTCCGGATAAACCCCACCGAACGGCATGAACACATTGTCTGTCACCCATAGTTCTCCCGAATCTGAAACTGAGGCAAACACAACTTGGTCCAGAATTACCCCCGAAGCATCGCTGACAACAATGACCTGGAGTCGCGTCAGCGCATCTGGACTTTGATAGACCAGCACCTGCTGCAAAACTTCCTCTTCGTAACGATACTGGAAACAGGCCTGCAAACTATAGTTGTTTTCACGTATCCAGTCCTTGATCAGAAAGAAACGGTGATTTGCAGGCCATTCCACCCGTTCCACTTCCCGGATCGATGGAAACAGCGGAAGTTCACTTTTGTCCCAGGCGAGGATATAGATCCAGACATAGCCAGACTCGACAAACAGCCAAAACAAAACTCCCATGACATACAGTCGCCAATAGGGAGTTTCCGCAAAAAAGGTCACTTTAAAGAGCAACCCGATGAACAGCCCAATGCCAACCAGTCGAACCCATCGCACGATCAAGCGATTCACCGGTGAAGGAAGGCTGCGCTGCAACCGATGCAGCGCCCATAGTGAAATCAATAGCACAAAAGCGAACCCTGCCAATGCAAAGGCTCCCTGTTGCTGAATCAGTGCAAACATTCAGAAAGGATTTCCTGCAGGCTCCGCCCTCAATTGATGCGGAGCGGCATGACCACACAGAGGAAATCATCCATGGTCTTAAAAACGCCCGGGCTGAGTTCGTCCTTGAACTCAAAGAAAACTTCATCGTTCGGAAGCGCTTTCAACGGTTCCATCAGGAATCGAGGATTGAAAGCCACCTGCACCTCAGGACCCTCATAGGCGATTGCCATCGTCTCATGCGATTCCCCAAACTCCTGACTTTCTCCCGAAATCTCCAACAGATTCTCTGAAATCTTGAGCTTTACCTGAAACTGCTTGTCACTGATGACCAGTGCCGCACGGTTCACACATTCCAGCATCAGTTCCCGCTCGAGTTTGATCCGGTGCTCTGCCTGTTTTGGAATGACCTGCTGGTAGTCGGGATACTTTCCTTCCACAATCTTCGACACCAGATAAATGCTCTTCATCAGTCCCTGAGACTCTCCCTGCTCTCCAACTGACAATTCAAACGCAACCTGGCGATCATTGAACAAAATCTTCAGATTGTCCCCATAGGAAAGCAGACGTTCCAGCTCGCTTACCGTCTTTGCAGGCAAAATCAAGCTACCTGCATTCTCCTCGGGTGCCTCAATCTTTTCGGAGGAAACCGCAAGGCGTCGACCATCTGTGGCTGCCAGGCGCAGTGAAGCCGATTGGAAATTGAAAAATACCCCATTGAGCACATAGCGGTTCTCATCCGTGGATTGTGCATAGGATACATTCTTGAGCATGCGAGCCAGACTGCTCTGCTCGAGATTGAACACGTACTGATCGTCAAAACTGGGAAGCGGCGGAAACTCTTCTTTTCCGATTCCCATGATTTTGAACGTCGACCCCCCCGAAGTGATCTTGGTGAAATTGTTGACCGCTGTATCGAGGTTGACTTCCAGGCTGGGCAACTCCCGAACAATCGATGCCAGTTTTCGCACTGGAAGCGTGATCGAGCCTTCTTCAAGTACCTCAGCTTTGACCGTGCAACGAATGCCCAAATCCAAGTTCGTTGTCGTCAGTGAAACCTCATCTTCACTGGCTTCAATCAGCACGTTCTTGAGGATAGGCATCGTCTGGCGGCTGCCCACCAGGTTCATCACTTGTTGCAATCCGTTGAAGAGGTGGTCTCGGTTTAGCTTCAGTTTCATTCTGGTGCAAGATTCCCAAATTGGTGAGTTATTTTCAATCCTATTATATTATAGAATTTTTAAATATAAATCATTCCCTATTCTTATGGTGTGTGAACAAGATCAACAAATTCCCATCCTTCCGTCAATCAATGATTTAAGGGATTTTCTTCTGGGTTCAACCTTGCGTGCAATTCTCCAGCAAAAAGAATATGTGATCAACTTCGGAAAAGTACCCAGTTTGCTCACAGCTTTTTCAGACTTGTTCACAGCATTCAAATCGCGCTTTGCATGGCTGAAATGGGATGCGTCAACTTGCCTGATTTCATCTGATACCCATTCTTGTTAAAAACACTGATCATCAATCACGTTTCCGTAGGGCTCGCGTTCACCGCGATGCCGCACCCTGTGAGGTAACTGAGGTCTCCGGCTAGCGAAGACCCTACGTTTCTGTTCCGTGAACAAAACCAGAACCAGTATGAGAAAATGGGCAAAACTTCAACGCCAGCACAGGTGATACCCATCGGAGGGTGATTGCGCAGTCATCCAACCATGTACTCGAAGTGATTCCTGGTTCGATTTCCGCGAACCCATTGCATGCCAGGCTTATTTTTGCTTTTTGAGTGAATCGAGGTACTTCCAGAATGACTCGTGCTGTTCGACCATCTGTTCTTCTGAGACCGGAAGTTTGACGCGAAAAATAAAGTCCGTGAGCGTGTTTCGGTGCAGGATGTAGTGACAATAAAGGATGTGTTCGCCCTGCCGCTCAAAATAGATGCGAAAGTCGTCCGCCCGAAATCGGTAGAACACCTTGCTGCCGCGTTGAAATTTCCCAATTTCTCCCGTGGCCTGCACCAACTGCTCAGCTGAAAGATTACTGATCTGGTTGACCAGCCGCAGCTGGGCGAAGATGTCCAGTTTGTTCAGTTCGCCGATGCTTTGTTCGCTGAAGTTCAGTTGAAACATGTTTCGATGGATTAACTCTAAAGCCCGACCTTCCTCATGGGTCAACGCACAAAAGCATCAGTCGGGTAGCTTCTGTTGTTTAAACACCTCATAGAGTACAATGGAAGCTGAAACCGATACGTTGAGGCTGTCAACGGCATCGATCATCGCGATCCGAAATCGTTGCGCAGCGTGCTGTTCCCAAAATGCACTCACACCCTCGTGTTCGGCTCCGAGAATGATCGCGCAGCGAGCGGGCAGTTTCAGTTCGTGCAGTTCCACGGTCGCGCTGGGTGAAGCCACGCAGGTGGTGTATCCCCTGGCCTCCAGCACGGCACGCGTTGTTTCGGCACTGCCCCGGTAGTGTGATATGCGAAGCGAGTGACCGCGCGAGTTACGAATCACATTCGGATGAAACGGATCGATCTGCCCATCGTTGAGCACAACCGCATTCACACCAAAAGCTGCTGCTGTACGCAGGATAGCCCCGTGGTTGCCGGGTTTTTCAAGTCCATCGAGCACCAGTACTGTGCCCGCCTCTTTCGGAAGGGAATCTACAGGCGGAAGTGTTGGCTGCCGACACACCATCAATACCCCGTCCGGATGTTGGCGAACCGACATTTTTTCAAAAACGGACGCACTCACGAGCAGGGTTTCGACAGCATCTGAGATCTGAGATTCCCAGCGTGAAAATACCGAATCGTGCACACTGGCAATGCACTGAATTTCCATCTGGGTGTCCAATGCTACCGCAACCTCATGCATGCCCTCCACCAGAAACTGCTGACTCTCCCGGCGGGCTTTGGCATGCTTGAGCGCAGCAATGTGCTGGATGCGTGCATTGCTGCGACTCTGGATGAGAAGTGGCGGTTTCATCGGAGTTCCTTCGAGGCACTGCAATCCTGCCCGCGCATTCAACGCAGTTTCCGTCAATGCCTGCTCAATCGAGCAGCGACTCATCAATATCGTAGTTGGAAAACACGCTTTTAGTGTCGTCCAGGTCATCCAGTGCCTCGATCAGGCGCATCACACGCTTTGCCTTTTCCTTGTCCGTGATTTTCACCAGGTTGGATGGGATGTAGGCGATCTCCGCCGAATCCGGTTCGAGTCCCGCTTTCTGGATCGCATCACTGAGCTTGTAAAAGTCGGCAATCGCACACTGCACTTCAAAGTGATCATCATTGTTGATCACATCTTCACCGCCGTTTTCGATTGCAATTTCCATCAGGGTGTCTTCGTCAGTTTTGTCCGCTGCGATCAGAATTTGCCCCTTCTTCTGGAAGTTGAAGGCTAGTGCCCCCGGACCCGCCAGATTGCCGCCGTGTTTTGAGAATGTGGAGCGAACCTCCCCGGCACTGCGGTTTTTGTTGTCGGTGGTGACCTCTACGATGATTCCAACACCTTCGATGCCGTAGCCCTCATAGACCATTTCTTCGATGGTTGCGCCCTCTAGTTCGCCAGTACCCTTTTTGATCGCACGATCAATGTTGTCCGCCGGCATGTTGGCAGCCTTGGCTTTGTCAATGAGGGTACGCAGCCGAGGATTGAACTCTGGATCCCCGCCGCCATCGCGAGCTGCGAGTGTGAGATCTTTGCTGATCACACTGAATATCTTGCCGCGCTTGGCATCGATCGCGGCTTTATGACGTTTGGTCGTTGCCCATTTGCTGTGTCCGGACATAGGTCGTTTTCAAGGGTTGGGTTTTTGCACTCGCTCTGCGAGCCAAAGGTATTGTGGGTTCGTTGACGCCTCAGGGTTTGCGTTTGGCTTTTCCCGAAGCGGGCCGTTTCTTCGTGGCAGGTGCGGCGACAGGAACAACCGGTTTCAGTTCTGCATTCTCCGTTTTGCGATAGACCAGCAGGGTCTGAATGATCGACAGCACACTCTGCACGGTCCAGTAAAGCACCAGGCCCGACGAAAATCCATACATGATGAATAGGAACATGACGGGCATGAAGCGCATGATGCGCTGCTGCATCGGGTCAGCAGTCGGAGACATCGGCATCAGGCGCATCTGGAACAACATCGCCACCCCGTTGAGCAGCGGCATAATGTTGAGCGGAAAACCGCCAATGGTCGCAACCGTGTCGGGCAGCGAAAGGTCCTTGATCCACAGGAAGGACTCGTAGCGCAGTTCCGAGGAGGTGCGCAGCATCCAGTAGAGTCCAATGAAGATCGGTATCTGCACCAGCATTGGCAAACAACCAGCCAATGGATTCACGCCATACTTTTTGAACAGCAGCATTGTCTCGCGCTGCATCTTCTCCGGCTTGTCCGCATACTTCTCGCGCAGCTCCTTCATCGGTTCCTGCAGCAGCTGCATCTTCTTGCTCGACTGTGCGGAGTAGGAGGTCAGTGGCCAGAAGACGAGTTTGACGATCACGGTCATCAGGATGATCGACACCCCCCAGTTTCCGGCAAAGCCCTGAATCCAATACATCAGCGACAGCAGGATCTTGCTGATCGCGCCAAAAAATCCGAACTGCATGAGCAGATCTTGCTTTTCCCCCAGTCGCACCAGTCGTTTGTACTCCTTGGGACCAACGTAATAGGTGCCTCTGATTTTCCATTCGCTCGACGGTTGGATCACGCCCGGGTTGAAGGCAATCGTGCCAATGATGCCGGTCGCATTTTCCCGTGTATCGACAAGGCTGGTTACATCGATGGAACGTCCATAAACTGACGATGCAGGAGTCTCCGGAGTGAACACACTCACAAAAAACTGGTTCTTCACGGCCGCCCATTGAACCGGAATATTGCGGTGCTCGTAAGAACTGCGGGCCGTTTTGGCACCAATCCCAAGGAACCCCTTGCTGCCCGTGAAATAGGTGGATTTGATGAACTCGTCATCCTTCCCGTCAAAATAGGCGAAGGACTGGAACTCTCCGTGCTTGTCGCTGTCCACTGGCAATGCCGTTCCGAGCGTCATCAGCAGTTCCGTGTCGGCCGTCGCTCCGATCTTGATCGGCACATCCGTGGAGGCATTGACGATGGTGGTGACGTGATCAATCGCATACGGACCTTCCCCGTCCGATGCAGCGAGTCGATAGGAGCGCACAAACTTCACCCCGCGCCCCGTATCGTATTCGAACAAAACGGAGTGCGCATCGCTTCGCACAATTTCAAAGGGATAGTTGAGCAGCCGGGTTGCACCGCCCGCCTCACGCCGCGACAGCTGCAACGCTGTGACATGCGATCCACGGTTGAATACAAAATCATCCGGCCCTCCCTTCTTGGTCTGAAGAAAGCGAATCTCCTTGATCGCGCCTCCCACTGTAGAGAAATCGACTGAAATGAACGCGTTCGAGAGCGTCAGATCCGTCGGGATTTCCTGCTCCGCAGTGCTCGATGCCGCTTCGCTTGCAGTTCCATTTTCGAAGGAGTCCTCCGCAGCGACTGGAACAAAGGAAGACTCGACTCCCTGTTCAAATGCGGTGGATGAAGCATCGACCTCACCCGTAGGGGATGCTTCGGTCGGCAGGAATGGTTCCGCGGCGGGAGGGTTCTGCTCGAGCTGTTTGCTGTTGAAATACAAGAGACCGAACGCGAGGCCGATCAGTGCTAACCCTATTATCGAGTTTGAGTTTTTCATGAAATGGATGCGGTCTGGATGCAGGTGCCTTCGGTTGTTGTTCCGGGTCTGGAATCCCGCCAGGTTTAGAAGCAAAAATCAGTGAGTTTAGATTCCCTTCAACTTTGCGCAAGCCTTCTTGAAGCGTTGCTGGAGTTCCGCGTAGGGCGTTGTCAGCATTCCCTGGCGCGCAATCAGGATCAAATCGAGGTGATCCGGCAGCAGTTCATGGTATTCGCGGTAAAGGGCGCGAAAGCGGCGCTTCAGCAGATTTCGATCCGGGGCACGTTTGGAAATGCGTTTCGAGACGATGACACACAGCCGTGGCGTCCGCTCAACACGGGCTTCCGGAGAACGCTCTGCCGCTATAAGCAGAAAAACGCCGCAGTTGTGGCGTTTTCCTTCCTTAAATACCCGGTTGATTTCGCTGGATCTCGCAAGGCGCGTCTGCCAGCCGAAATGCATGGTTCAACTTGTTTTGGATCAGGCAGCAAGTTTCTTGCGACCCTTGCGACGGCGTGCCGCAATGACTTTGCGTCCACCGCGGGTGGACATTCTCGCGCGGAATCCAAATTTACGAGCTCGTTTGATTTTTGATGGTCTGTATGTTGGTTGCATGACAAGTAAAAACGTTTCATAAGGTCAAAGGCTGTGCCACCTGTCAAGCCCATATGCGGGCTTTTTCCGCTCCCATCGTTCCCACATCCGGCGATATTTTTTTTGAAAAAGTGCTTGCCTCGCAAATCGAATATCTGCAAATTCCTGACTTTCTTGTTGCGTCCCGTTCGTCTAGCCAGGTTAGGACACAGGGTTTTCATCCCTGCAACAGGGGTTCGAATCCCCTACGGGATGCCATTCTATTTTGGCACAACCTCCGACTTCCGGAGGTTTTTTTGTGCCAGAACTTTTACGCTTTCGTAGGGCTCGGGCTCGTCCCGACGCCGCTTTCCTGGACGCCCACCAATCCCAACTGCCTCCAAACCGACCTTCCCGGCAGCCCACCGCGTATCGAGCCTGCGAGCCGGTCAATCCCCTACGGGATGCCATTCCATTTTGGCACAACCTCCGCTCTCGGAGGTTTTTTTGTGCCAGAACTTTTACGCTTTCGTAGGGCTCGGACTCGTCCCGACGCCGCTTTCCTGGACGCCCACCAACCCAAACTGCCACCAAACCGACCTTCCTGGCAGCCCACCGCGTATCGAGCATGCGAGATGGTCAATCCCCTACGCGATGTCTTTTGGGATTCTGCCCTCCCCGAATCCAGTATTCACGGTCCGAGCCGTTGCTTAATGGGGAATCCGTGGACCTGCTGTTGATTTTTCAGATTTACGTATGATCCCCGTGGGATCTCTATCCTTTCAAATCAATCCTGAAACATTGGACTTGTAGGATACCCCTTATGAGTGGATGCCATTCCATTTTGCCACAACCTCCAACTCCTGGAGGTTTTTTTGTGCTCGAATCCATCTTTTCTGTAGGACTCGGGCTTGCTCCGATGCTACATCCCTGAAGTTGCTCCATACTCCGATGGCTTTGGCCAGTTGACAATATCGCATAGAACACTATTTTCGTGTTACATGAAAAACGTGACCATTACTCTGGAGGAAGAGGTGCTCCGGTGGGCCAAGGTGACCGCAGCCCAGCAGGACACCAGTGTCTCCAGACTGCTGGGAGAGGAACTGCGCCGAAAGATGCTCAAGGAAAAGGAGTATGAGCGTGGGCGCAGACGTTTCACGGCCCGTGGTCCCCAAGCTCTCAAACCTGCCGGAACATCCTATCCCTCTCGGGAGAGCCTGTATGATCGTTAACATCTTCGTGGATACGAATGTCTTGCTCTATGCACGAGATGCCTCCGAACCCGTGAAACAATCCGTTGCCGCGCGGCGCATCGATCAGCTCTGGGAGGGGCAAAATGGAAGACTGTCGGTGCAGGTGCTCAACGAATATTTCGTCAACGTTACCCGCAAGCTGAATCCAGGCCTCTCTCCAGATGAGGCATGGGATGACGTGGAAGCGCTTAGTGTCTGGGATCCGGTGGCAATCGATATGCCGCTCATTCAACGCGGCTATGCTGTGCAGCGCCGTTACCATCTCTCTTGGTGGGATTCCCTGATCGTGGCTGCCGCCGAGGCTACCAGTTGTACCACGATCCTCAGCGAGGATTTGACGCACAGTGCACAGTATTTCGGAATCACGGTTGAGAATCCCTTTTTGGCTCCTTCGTGAGAAACCCATCCTTCAGCTTTCTCACTTATCAACCTCCGACTCTCGGAGGTTTTTTGTGTCCGAAACTTTTGTGACAGTGGGGATGAGAACTCCGGGTTCGATCTGCGAGTCCCGCGCTGGCGGGTCGAACGAAGTTCGGCATCGGCATCGCAAAAAAAAGACCCCATTCATGCAGAAATCCTGCTGCGCATAGCGCATCCTGTTGGGCTGGCACCGCCAGTCCATCCAGTGAAGCGCAGCTGAACGATGTTCCAGTCCCAGCAGTGCGTAGCTTGTTCCATCCAAGCGCATGTTATCGAACACCGTTCGTCCTAACGGACTCTCTTGATCCGGCTTGTGCCGGAGCAGGATACACGTCGTCCCTCCGTGTAGCAGGTTCAAAACAATCTCTTTTGCTCCGTAGCGGAATTTGGAAAAATTTCGAATCGTGGAAATTTGGAAAACCTAAAATTGTCCGCCTTTTCCCTTTAACAGGTTCAAGAGAACCCCAGAATATTCCGCAGTGAAAACTGTAAAAATTTCGACCCCTGGACACTCGAAACTCCGCTCGTTCGACATTTTCCTGATCCATCCCCATCCAACCGCTCTTTTATTGCAAATAGCGAAGAACCAATATTATTCCACAAAAACGTTTGGAAAGCCATTTGTTGAAGTTGGGGCTGGTTATTTAAGTCAAGAGTTTTGGAACTGGGCTGGTTCAGTGAAATCTATGGCTGTGTTAGGCGCAGTGGGTGTTGAACTTGATATTGCAGAAAAATGGTCATTTGTCCCTTCCTTGAGCTATACTTTATTGGAGGGAGAATCGGATGGACAATTTTTGGTTTCAGGCACACTGTATTACCGATTTTTTGAATCAATCAGAATCCGAAAAATGCACAGCCTATTAAACAGGTCAGCGGTCATCCTCACGCCCAAGAAGAAATTCCTGAAATGGGTCAACGAAGTGGATAAGTCCGGTGAGTTCAAGTTATCAGATGCAGATATCAAGAGAGATCCCACAATCTATCTTGTCGACGAGGCGATTTTGACAGATGAAGCTGAAATTCGATCAATCATGGACAAAAATTATCTGGAAATTGCGATTGAGGAATTTGCATCCTGGTGGACTGATGATCGCGATTGGCCAGTTCTGAAGAGTCTTAAAGATTTTGAGGAGTATTTCCTTTGGAAGTATTATGATATGGTTGTCGATGTGGCTGATGAGGACCTCGAAATTGAAGAAATGTAACCGAATCGAAAACTTTTGGGGTAATCGTATGAAATCCATTCGATTCATCGCTGCATGATCACATTGGGATATGGATCTGAATAAGAGCATGGTTCTGATTTTGTTTGCCTGGTGCATTAGCGCATCAGGCCTCTTTCAATCCGCTGCAGAACAAGTGGAGGGTGCAGAGTTTGAACCTGGAATTCATGTCGTGACTCTCGGTGTCAGCGATCTGCAGAAATCGTTTACTTTCTACAAGGAGGGCCTTGGTTTTCCAACCAAGATGACCCCTGACGGTGGGATCGTTTTGTTCACCACATCGGGAGCGAAGTTATTCCTTTTTTCCTACGCTGATTTGGCAAGAACCAGTGGGGTGGATTTGCAGGTTACGGGTAATCCAGGGTCGGGCTTTTCCGGTTTTACGCTGGGTCATGGTGTGTTGACGCGGGAGGAAGTGGATCGCGTACTGACAAATGCAGAAAAGGCTGGAGGAAAGATTGTGAAACCGGCTCACGAAGTCGCGTGGGGCGCCTATGTCGGCTATTTTTCAGACCCTGATGGATACCTTTGGGAGGTAGCGTATTCGGAGCACTGGTCATTTTCACCGGAAGGAGTCATGCAGTTTCGGGATTAGACAGCTCAGCAATCTGTGTGTGTCTTGTTTTTGAGTTCGGCATCTGCCGGACGGTGTTTTGTGAAATCGTGGGTTCAGTATCTGAAACGAATCATTCGTATATGTTTCATCGCAGGCTGGAAATGCCTGAAAAGATTACTCAACTCCGATGCGGATGTTGTCGATTTCCCAGCCCCATCCGACTGCATAGGGATCGGAGAAGAGGTAGAAACGCAGCATGACTTCGGTTCCAGCTGCAAGGTCAGGGATGTCATCAAAGGACAAGGTTCGTTGCCGATACATTTCTGGCGTGCCGACGGTATTCGAATTCTGCGAGTTTTCAGGGATTCCGTTTTCGTAAGCAAGCAGCCAGGCGGCATCGGCCCTCGAATCCCATCCCTCAGTCATCGGACTCCAGGTGCGTCCACGGTCCGTAGAAAACTCAACGACCACGTAGTCCCAATATTCGGATTCCCCAAAGGGAACATCGGGTTCTCCGGGTTCGACCAGAACGATTTCATCGAAGGAGAGTGTCGTTCCGCTCTGCACGAGGATGGGCTGACGCAAATAGGCGTAGGAGTCAATGCGGACGCCGTTGTTGCGATAGGGGTGCAGTGTTCCGAGCGATGCACTTGTGAAGCCGGGAAGGGTTCGGACTTCGAATCCTTCGAGTATGAAATCTGCCGCTCCCTGTTCGAGGTCATTTGCGTAGGATGTCGCCGGTGCGCGCATCGGCTCGATGGGCAGGATGAAGTTTCCGTCGACGGGCAAACGGGTGCCATTGCGGGCCAGGGCCGCATCCCAGCCTGAGAATCGATATTCGATTCGGTTAGCACCGGAAAGATCGGGAAGTTCGATGCTCAGCTGCCAGAGTTCCGAATCCACAGCTTCCGCAGACACGCTTCCCAGTGGTGTTTCGTCGAGCCAGAACTCGGCCTGAATCTCTCCCATTACCGTATTGTCCCGGGCTTCCAGTTGTAGTTCAAGCACCTTGCGGTGACCGAGGTGGTAGGGCGGTGGCGTGTGAGAAAGTGTCGGTGGTGTCGTGTCGGGTCCGACCTTCACCTGTAAGGGATGTGTTGCTCCGTCCGTAGGAAAGGTGTAGCTGCGCCCGGAGGACGCCTGTACACCAAAGTAATATTCGAGGGTGAGCAGATTCCCCATCAACTGCAGTGGAGTGGAGAAGGCACCGGGTGTGACCCCAAGAACCATGGGCAGTTGTTGGTAGGGCGTGTCGGTTTCGGATTGTTCGCGATAGTAGAGTGTGGGTGCCGCTTCGAGCGGAGAATCTCCGAAAATATGGGTTTCAAAGGAAAGCGTGGCATGGAGATCTTCGGTGTCGGAAACTTGGGTGTGATTGACCCAGATATGATCCCATCCCAGGTCTCCGAGGATCGCGAGTGCTAGTGGACCCGGGTCATGAACAACCTCTCCCATGTTGATTCTTGGAGTCATGAGCGTATTTTCCCAGCTGGTTATCAGTCGGGATTCCTCCAGATGTGCTAGCGACGATCCACTGTCCCAGGTAGCTGGCGCATAGAGACGAGGACCCTTTCCATCAGATGCGGCCTTGCTCAATGGTCCCGCAAAATGAACAGTTCTCGATGTGGCTGAACGTAGGAGTTGCTCACTTTCCTCGCGAGTCGGAATGTTGGAAACGATTGAATTTCCCGAAGCATCGACCATGAGGTAGTCGTAGGCAAATCCCTTTCCGTCAGCGAATCCCCATCGTGCAGTGGTGGGTTCTTCCTTTTCGGGATCCACAAAAACGCTGTCGTAAAAACCGAGACCGTGTCCCAGTTCATGCAAAATCACCGATAAGAGGTCTTGTTGATAATGCGGACATTGTCTGTCTGTACCGTAGAAAAACTCCTGAGCGGTATTGATGCGGATGATGATGTCGGGCGAACCCGATTGAAAATCCAGACCGTAGAGGCGATTCACAACTACGATAGGGCTGTAGTGCTCGGGTAGATGACTGTTGGCAGCGGTTAGCAGGACGTTTGCCGGGTAGGCACTGGCGAGCGTAGAGCTTTCTTCTTCTTCCGCTTCCGCAAGCAGCAGGACATGGATGGGTTCATCCGTGGTCAGAAGTTCGGACCAGAGTGCGGCGGCATAGTTGGCGGCGTTCCGGATTTCCTGCGACACCGACTCTTCAAAATCCATCTTGAAAATGGCTTTCGAGCGACTGGGTAAGGCAAGCGGATTGGATTCGAGTTCGAGGGAATGCAGCTGCAGGCGTCCGGATTCCGGAACTTTGCGGGCAGGCAGATAGGACGGAACCGACTGTCCGGTCGATCTCAGCTGACAGATGACGTGATCGCCCGGTGCGTGATCACAGCTGATCGTTGCCGCCGAGGCTGAACTGTACATTGCCACGAGGATGGCAGTGTGAAGCATTAGTCGGGTGGATTTCATGATGTGTTGATCGCTTGGATGTGTAACAGCAGAGGAACTGCAAAGGAGATCCAAAAAGACTTATACAGATTTTGATCCGACCGCAAGCGAACGCGTGCAGGTTCGCATGCGAAAAGGCTTCCCAAGCGTCACTTTAGCGAAGCCCGACCTGTTGTTAATGAGAGAGTTAACAAATGTTCCTTCGGAACCCATATGTTTCCGACTGGCGGAAACCCATCTAGTTTGAAATCTGGGCGGGCCGCAGGCGCGCATGTGGGTTCGCGCGGAGAGCGAACATGAGCGTAGCGTTGTAAAATCTTCAATCGGAGAGAGTTAACAAATGTTCCTTCGGAACCCATATGTTTCCGACTGGCGCAAACCCATATTTTCGAATTTGAGGGCGGCGCAAAAGCGCATGTGAGTCCGGACAAAGAATGTAAATGAGTTAAATTTCAACAAATGCCCCCACAGGGGCCAGATGTCCGGCTTTCGCCGGACGGCGTAGTTTGAAATCTGGGCGGGCCGCAGGTGCGCATATGGGTCTGGCCGAAGGCCGGACATGAGTGTCGCGCTGTTCAATAAATTGAATGTCCCGGTATCCCGACACGCAATATCAGCTCCTGAATCCTCCAAATCATTCCGACAGCAGGGCCTGCACGGCCATCGCCATGAACATGAAATGCGTTGCTCCACCTCCCATGACATATTCGGTTTGCTGCCAGAGGTAGGGCCAGTCCAGCAATTCAGGGAAATCAGGACGGATCAGGGCTGTTCCCGAAACGGCACCTCCCGGTATGAACGACCAGTCTGCGCGATTGATTCCGTAGGCGGTCAGTACGGATGTGGAACCGACACCTGATACAAAAGAAGCCGGGTTGGGTCCCGGATGGCATCCCAGGATGAAGTTGAGCGCTTTGAACAGGTTTTCGCTGGGAAAGAGGTCGGGCCAACACTGATGCAGGAAATACTGCTGCATGCCAAAGCGCTGTATCTTCCAGCCATCACCCCAGATCGCGGGCTGATACGGAACTCCAAACGGGGTTTGTTGCTGGAGGTCCTGAATCTGAGCCGCGAATTCGCGTGCTTTTTCGGTGGCAGCCGCTGTGAACTCCGGGTCGTCGAGCACCGCAACCGCGAGCGCAATCGCGGTACCTGCGCGTTCAAATGAGGCGAGAATTTGGGTGCGGTGTTCCTGAAGAAAGCTCGTATAGACGGAATGCCCCGTGGTTTTCGCCAGTTCTGCGGCCAGTTTTGTTTTGGAAGGCCAC
>JBEGIR010000095.1 GCA_040224245.1 Puniceicoccaceae bacterium
ACGTGTATCCTGCTCCGGCGAAGCCGGATCGAGAGAGTCCTTCAGGACGAACGGTATTCGAGTGTCCAAAGGTCGGAATTTTTCCAAATTCCGCTACGGAACAAAAGAGATTGTTTTTGAACCTGCTACACGGAGGGACGACGTGTATCCTGCTCCGGCGAAGCCGGATCGAGAGAGTCCGTAGGACGAACGGTGTTGGATAAGATGCGGTTGGATGGAACAGGCTGACGCACTGCTGGGAGTTGGAACATCGTTCAGCTGAGCTTCACTGGATGGACTGGCGGGGCCAGTCCAACAGGATGCGCTGCGCGCAACAGGTTTTTTGTGAGTGGTTCTTGAAGCTGTTGCTGGGAAAGGTGTAACCGATGAGGTTTTCGAGTGTCCAGGGGTCGGAATTTTTCCAAATTCCGCTACGGGGGACCGATGGCTTGGGAAGGAGCGTGGCGGGCTGGAACGGCAAAGACTGCGGGATCAAAGTCGTTTTCCCCAGAACTGCATGACGTGGGAAACTTCATGTGACGAGCCGGGTTCTTTCCAGGAAAAATCGGTCGTGAGTCCTTCCATTTTCTCAAAACCCCGCTTCCGCCAAAACCCATCCAGCGTCCGGTAATCATCGGGCATTCGCTCATCTTCTTCGGGCCGAACCACCGCACAGAATGTCAGCCAATCGAAGGTTCCCAACGAACGTGCATGCTGTTCGCGATGATCAAAAAAGGCATGTCCAATCCCGCTTCCCCTGTAAGCGGGCAGCAGCACGGATTCCCCAAAGTAGAAAATTCGGTCCCGATCCATGCCGCGCTGCTCAAAGGGAGCTGCAAATGCATCCGCATGCCCCACCAGCGGGGATGCAGTTGAGGCACCCACGATCACTGCTCCGTCCCGCGCAACCACGATCAGCGAATCTTCTGCAGCGCTGAATTTTTCGAGATAACGCTGCTCATACTCGAGGCTTCCCTCATACAGATAGGGCCACTCCCGGAACACGCGGATACGCAGCTCCGCCAGCGCAGGCAATGCCTGCGAGCGCTCAGGACCCACAAGCGACTCCACCCGAATCATGCTCCAACTCCTTTTCCTTCATGCGATGCGCAGAACTCAAAACCTGTGTTGCATGGCTGCACAGCGAAAACCTTGCACGCTTCAAAAACAGTTTGTGATGCGAATTCCATCCTTATTGAACAGCTTCACCTACCTCCATAAACTACTGTCACAGAAGTTCAAACGGATTTCAGAGGAAAGTCTGCAAATGCTGCCTGCTTTCGAAGCGCTTCGCTAAGCATGGCAACCCAGGACGCTCACCTCCCGATGCGGGTTCCTGAAGGCAATGGCAGTTTTTTCATCTCTGAACGCTTTATCCTTATCATGAGGGAATTCTTCGATATGTTCGCAAGACACATAAGTTCCACCTTTCCCCATCATGAGCAAAACTGTATCACCACCCCCAGATCCGAAACCCGCACCATCCGGCGGATGGATGAACCGATGCTTAAAAACCATCGAAGTGCTCGGCAACCGACTACCCGATCCTGCAGTGCTTTTTGCCCTGCTCATGCTGCTGGTCTGGTTCAGCTCCTGGGTGCTCTCCGGCATCACATTCGCCGAAATCGATCCGCGCACAGGGGAAAACATCCGCATCGCAAACCAGCTGACCGGCACTGCGCTCACTCAGTTTGCAGCGAATCTGGTCCATACCTTTGTCCTGTTTCCTCCTCTGGGAGTGGTGCTCGTCGCCATGCTCGGCCTCGGCGTGGCGGAATACACGGGATTCATCAATGCGGGCCTGCGCTCGATCCTTTCCGTCACTCCCAGAATGCTGCTCACCCCCGTGCTGATTGGGGTCAGTGTGTTGAGCCATGTTGCCGTCGATGCGGGCTATGTGCTGGTGATTCCTCTGGGTGCAGTCATCTTTCATGCTGCCGGGCGACATCCACTTGCAGGCATTGCCGCCGCATTTGCAGGAGTTTCCGGGGGATTTTCGGCAACACTGTTTGTGCCATCAAGCCTCGACCCACTGCTGGCTGGCATGACACAGGTATCCGCCCAGCTCATCGATCCATCGCTCACCGTCAACTCACTCAACAATTACGTCTTCACGACTGCGTCCACGTTTCTGATCATCGGCATTGGCTGGTACCTGACCGACCGCGTCATCGAACCCCGCCTCCAGGACACTGAAGTCGACGGCGACCCCTCTCAAATGGTGCAAATGGAGGCGCTCAGCCCACAAGAACGCAAGGGCCTCGTAGCGGCCAGCATCTCCATGTTCCTGCTGCTGCTACTGCTTGCGGTGACCCTGTTGCCGGAATCCACTCCCTGGGCTGCCGATCCGTCACAGGTTGCGCAGGGCATGCATCCGCTGCTGGTCAATGCCTCCCCGTTGATGAAATCCATCGTGACTCTCATTTTCATCGGTTTTCTGATTCCCGGTGTGGTTTATGGGGTGGTTTCGGGAAGCGTAAAAACCCACCGCGATGTGATCAAGGGCATGAGTCAGTCCATGAGCGGCATGGGATATTACATCGTCATGGCATTCTTCTGTGCCCTGTTTCTCTATGCGTTCAACCAGTCCAACCTTGGAGTGTTGCTTGCACTCAAGGGGGCCAATGCGCTCAAGGCACTGGGGCTTCCCATGGCGATGACCCTGGTTGGCATCGTTCTGTTGTCCGGCACGATCAATCTGTTTGTCGGCTCTGCCTCCGCAAAATGGGCGCTCATCGGTGCCATCATGGTTCCCATGCTGATGGAGCTGGGCATCTCTCCCGATCTGACTCAGGCGGCCTACCGGGTAGGCGATTCATCGACCAACATCATCACTCCCCTGATGCCCTACTTTCCCCTCATTGTGATCTTCTGCCAAAAATACGTCAAAGGCAGTGGCATCGGCACACTGGTGGCACTGATGTTGCCCTATTCGATCGCCATGTTGATCCTGTGGACCCTGTTTCTACTGGGGTTCTGGATGCTCGGCATTCCGCTTGGATTTGGATCGAGCTACCTTTACGCTCCTGCCAGTTGAACCCTTTCCTACCCGATGTCCCGGAATTCCCATTCCCCAAACAAACGACTGGCTGACACGCGGGATCTTCACCTCGCGATGCGCTCCTGGTTCGGATATGAGCGATTCACCGAAACACGGGACAGGCAGATCGATGGTCTGCAAATCCCTGTGTATGTGAACGAGTTCTGGACTGCCCGTCAGCGGGATGGGCACTCCCTGCACGAGCTTTCGTATCGCGCCTGCTACAAACCACAACTACCGGGCTTCTTTATCGAACGCTTCTGCGATCCCGGAGATCGGGTATACGATCCGTTCATGGGTCGGGGAACCACGTTGATCGAAGCTCAGTTGAGAGGATGCATCGCCGTTGGGAACGATGCAAATCCACTCTCCCGAATCCTCGCAGCACCGCGTCTGCAGCCGCCCACTCTGCGCCAAGTGGAACAGCGCCTACAGGCAATATCCCTCGACAGTGAGGAAGCGCATGACACCGAACTTCACACTTTTTTTGATCCGGCAACCCTGACAGAACTCTACGCATGGCGGGCCTATTTCCGCAAACGCGAGCAGCAGCAGGAAATCGATGCCGTGGATCGCTGGATCCAGATGGTTGCCTGCAATCGGCTCACGGGGCATTCCCCTGGATTCTTCTCGGTCTATACACTGCCTCCCAATCAGGCCACCTCCGTCATTGCCCAACAGAAGATCAATGCCAAGCGCGGACAAATCCCCGAATACCGCGATACCCGTGCGCTCATTCTTCGCAAATCCCGCCAATTGCTCAAAGATCCACTGCCCCGGGATTACCGCAACCAAATGGCCGATATCCACTGTGCTTCCGCAGATCAAACACCTGCGATTCCGAGCGATTCGATCCGACTTGTAGTCACATCCCCGCCCTTCCTCGACACAGTGGACTACGTACAGGACAACTGGCTGCGCAACTGGTTTTGTGACATCTCGATTGATCGTTCCCAAATCTGGCAACTGCGCTCATTACCCGCCTGGGTCGAGCGCATGACCGCAGTCTTTCACGAACTGCGGCGCGTGCTGCAACCCAACGGATGGGTCGCATTTGAAGTGGGGGAAATCCGCAAGCAAAAACTTTTGCTTGAAAACGAAGTCGTGCGCGCTGCCACGGCAGCAGGATTGATTGCCGAGTGCATCCTGATTCACTCGCAGAACTTCACCAAAACCGCCAACTGCTGGGGAGTCGCAAACAACCAGGCAGGTACCAACAGCAACCGCATCGTGCTGCTGCGCAAACCTGCCTGAAGCTCCAACTGGCAGGCTGCCCTCGCGCCAGATGGAATCGTTTGTGCGGACTCATCCCTGCCGCACCCGCTCCGCATAGGCCTGCATCAGTTGACGACACAGTGGACCCACCTGACCGTCGCTGATGCGCTGACCATCAATTCTGGTGATCGGGGCGACACCCTTGGTGGTGCTCGTCACCCACACCTCCTGTGCCATCGCAAGCTCACGCATCGACAGGGTGCGCTCCTCTGGTGCAATCCCCGCACGTCGCAGCTCCTCCAGCACCACCGAGCGGGTAACTCCGTGCAACACGCCTGTCCCCGGTGTCACCACCTGCCCGTCAATACAGGCAAAAATATTGCTGCGCGAGGTTTCCAGCGCGTTCCCCGCAAAATGAAAAAGTGGCTCCAGCGCCCCCTGCCGCCGCACTTCCGGTTCCCAGTAAATCGACGGGAGGTAGTGCGTTGACTTCGCTTCCGGCAAAAAACGCTGATACTCGAATGTGAGCAGCGTTCCACCATGTGTATACAAGCGTTCGGGATAGGCTGGCAAGGGCACAGGAACCACGTGGAGTTCCGACTCCATCACTTCCGCCTCCACACTCGCTGCAGGGACCGCAAACAGTTTCAGTCCAAACGTGGCCTGCTCCCCCTCCGCAGCGCGCTGCGCAATCCAGGACAGCACGCCTTGCTCCTCCTGCGGAATCACCAGTCGCAACATGGACATGGTGCGGTAAAACCGCTGCACGTGTCGCTCCGCAAAGACGGGGCGTCGATCCACAACTTTAAGAAAATCAAAGGCTGCGTAGCCTCGATTCATCGCAATGCTCTGCACAGGAACATAACCACTCCCCATGCAGTTCACGGAGTCAGTTGATACGGTCGGATTCATAAAAAAGAGGAATGCCAACGGTCAATCCAACCGCGCGATCCATCTGCAATGCAACCACATTCACCGAACAATAGAAAGCCTGTTCACAAGATAGAAAGGACGATTTTTCACTCCTTCACCTCCATCGCATATGATGCGGTCAAAGCGACCGGACTGCTCACTCCCCTGCGCTTGATCCCGCTACGCTCATTCCAGCCATGAGCGGGCACTGCAACCGGACCAGATAAGCGCCCGGGTTCAGTCATTGGGATCCCGAACAATGCGCAGCATGCGGTCATCCTCATCCTCCGCTCCCTCGTCACCCTCATCAAAGAGTGCCACATACTGAAAGAGGTCGGGTCGGCGATCCATGCGCTGCCTCACACTGCCCGAGGTTCGGGAGCGGTAGAGGTCATTGATATCGAGATCCGAAACCAGCAACATTTCCACGTTGCTGTCAGCTTCGGCCTGAATCCCATCGCGCGCGAACTCGAAGTCGTTGGGTGTAAAAATCCCCGCCTTGCCATAGTGGATATCCATCGCCGGCACGCTCGGCAGGTTGCCAATAATGCCAGTGGTGACCACGTAGATCTGGTTTTCGATTGCGCGTGCCTGTGAGCACAGCCGCACACGCTGATAGGCGGGACGGTCGTCCGTACAGTAGGGAACAAAAATGATTTCCGCACCTGCATCCGCAAGGTAGCGTGCGGCTTCGGGAAATTCACTGTCGTAGCAAATGAGGATGCCGATGCGAGCTTTCGGAGTATTGATGACATGCAGGCGGTCGCCGCCCGTGATGCCCCAGTATTTCAACTCTGATGGCGTGATGTGCAGCTTCGGCTGCAGCATGACCTGTCCGTCCGGAAAACAGACCGGCGACATGTTGTAAATCTTGCCATCGCGTCGCATCGGGTGACTGCCGGCAATGATGTGAATGCCATACTCGCGGGCCAGCCGGGTCATCAGTTCCATGAACGGCGCTTCCAGATCGGCCAGTCGACTGATGCCCTCCATCGAGGGCAGATTGCGCAGGCGTTCCTGCGAGAGCAGCTGCACGGAAAAAAACTCGGGAAACACTACAAAATCCGCACGATAATCGTGCGCGGAGTCCACAAAATATTCCACCTGATCCGCAAACTCCTGAAAGCTGAGGATGCGTCGAACCTGGTACTGCACACAGGCCACCCGGACCTTGCGCTGGTCATCGTCAATGGGCACGTAGTCCGGGTTCTGCCACTCGATCAGGGTCGCGTGATTGCGGCTGTTCGGATCGATGATGTAGCGCTTGAGAATCCCGCGCACAATGAAGCCTTCACGCAGCTGAAAACTGAGCACCAGATCCTGAATTTCTCCACTCTCCACCTTGCGCACATAGTCTTCCGGGGACAAGTGTTCGGCATAGTCGCGGTAACCGTGAATGCGCCCTCCTGCTAGGATTCGCTTGAGGTTGAGGCGGCGACAAAGTTCCCTTCGTGCCTCATACAATTTCGCTCCGATTCCCTTTCCACGGCAGTCGGGATCCACATACACATCAGCACCGTAGAGGGTATCGCCTCGCGGGTCGTGATTGTAAAAATAGCCACCATCAGTCATGCCCGCATAGGTGTGGGGGCGATAGGGATTGTCCCCCAGATTGACAATGAGCGATGCGACTGCACCGACCAGCTTGCCATCCAGTTCTGCCACAATCTGCCCATCCGGAAAAATCGTCTGATGGGTCCGCAGGTGGCTGCGTGTCCACACCACATTTTCTTCCGACATGACCGGAAAACTCTTTTTGTTCAGTGCGATGAGCGTCTCGATGTCTGCCTCACACGCTTTGCGTAGAATCACTTCTGCCATGACAATCAGGGGTTTCATGCGCGTACATCGCGCATCATTTCCCAATGATATGGGTCTGCCACGGCAGTTCAAGCAAGGACCCGATTCCTCTCCGTTTGTGCATACAAATGAATTCCTCTGCGAGGCGTTCCACAGCCCTTTCTGAAGCGCTATACTGCTCAAAATCTGCCCGACCAACTTGTAGCTGCATGCTTTCGCGATTGTCGAATGACCGCTCGTTCGGGTAAGATTTCCCTTTATTTTCACCCCAACTCCAAACATTGCCATGAATCGAGTCTTCTCCAAATTTCGTCCGGTCCAGCGCTACGAAAAGAATCCGATCATCACCGCCGATCTGGTTCCCTTCAATTGCCGCGGCATCTTCAACTCCAGCGTGGTCAAGCACAAGGATCGCTACCTGATGGTGCTGCGCTGCGAGGGCTACAACTTCTACAACTTCTTCGCCCTTGCAGAAAGTGCCAACGGGGTGGATTCATGGACATTCATCAAGGAAATTCCCCTGCCGCAGGATCCCGACTACAAGAAGTTCTCTCGGGTGCAGTATGATCCGCGCATCACCCTCATCGGTGACACCTACTACCTGACGTTCTGCTGCCACCATTCGGAGGCCCGCATGGGGCTGATGTGTACCCGAGACTGGGAAGACTTCGAATGGATGGGGTTCATCACGGGTCCCGGTTTCCGCAACACCGTGTTGTTTCCCGAAAAAATCGATGGACTCTTCACCGCGCTCGAACGCCCCAATGCGCTGGGTGAAATCTGGGTCACGCGTTCACCTGACCTTCAGTTCTGGGGCAAGCAGGATCTGCTGATGACCCAGGGGCAGTGCAGTTTTGGGTGGGGCAAGATCGGTCCGTGCGGCACTCCCATCGCGACAGATGAGGGGTGGTTGATCATCTTCCACGGTGTGAGCGTGGTGTGCGATTATGAATACCTCTATCATGCCGGAGTTTTACTTGCGGATCGAAACAACCCCGCCAAACTCATCCGCGTTGCCGACGAGTGCATCCTGACACCCGAGGAACCCTACGAAAACGTTGGACACACCCCCAACTGCGTCTTTGCCTCCTCGCATGTCGTGGAGCCGGACGGCAGCATCAAGCTGTACTACGGTGCGTCTGACCGCTACCAGTGCGTGGCTTTTACCTCCGTGAAGAACCTTCTGGAGATGGCACTGCACCGCTGATCGCTCCGACTCAGCGCGATCCGATTCCGGCATCTGTACTCGAAACAGCCGCTCGTGCGATTTCCACATCCTGTGCCACTTCATCCCGGATCCGTTCCCAGTGGAACAGGTTATCCGGGTTGGCATCAAATGCGTTGTGGTTGTAGTGCGTCAACGGCATGTCCCGATAGAGCGGACGGGTGATCTCCACCAGATCATCCCAGTGCTGAAGCGCAGCTTCCAGGTGCTCAATGGCCTCCTGCTGGTGTGATTCGACACCGGTCTTGCGAAATCGCTGCAGTGCCACTGCACCTCTGAGTTTGTCCGCGAGGTGTAATCCAATGCTGGCCCAGGCCTGCACATCGGCAACTTCATAGCGCAGCGATGCATTTCCGGAGAAATCAATGGAGGCGACCTGCTGGAGTGCCGCAAGGTTATCTCTCTCCAGCAACTCGGCCAGGCGCAACGGTTCCAGACGATGCTCGGGAAATGCCTTTCCTTGCAACTCAGCTTCCACCCATTCGGCCACCCCAATGTAGTCCGGGTCCAGGGTTGCATGCTCGATCAAGCGGTCCACCGAAATGTAAGTTGTGTGCTCCCCCTGCAGGGCAAGCATGCCTTCGCTATAAAGCGTGAAGTCCCAAGTCGCATCGTAGAGACTTGCGAGGCGCAATTGGGTTGATGAGGCCAGTGCATAAGCTTCGAGCAGTCCCTCTGCCTGCGAACCGTAGCGCTGCACAAAGGCGGAGCGGAAGACAGAATCAGGGGTTTGCGGATCATACTGCAGGCGTCCCCAGAGCTTGTAGAACAACCACTGACGCTCGAAAGCCCAGGTCCAGTTCACGGGTTCATCCAACGCCGTAAAATAATCCAAGCCCGGAATGTAGGTGTCCGACCCGATGAAATATCCGCCAACATACGACGCCGAAGCATTTTCCGCAATGTGGTGGCGGATGAAGTCCGGCACGCCCCAGCGCAGGGCAAAGAAGTCTTCATTGCGCGCCATCCAGGTGATTTTGTAGTTCTCCGGCTCGGGTTCAAAATAGGTATCGCCCAGTTTTCCACCATGCACCTTGACCAACTTCGGAGTGGAG
>JBEGIR010000096.1 GCA_040224245.1 Puniceicoccaceae bacterium
GGCTTTATCGCGCCATCGGCACACACGCCCGATATGACGGCGAAGATTTTTGATCGCATTTTCAATGATGTTTGTGCTCAGAAATGTGGTGTTGAGCGTGCTGGCAACCTCCAAGCGGAAGAATGCCAGGAGTTCTTCACCGGGTTCATCCAGGCTCTCCCTGGCCGCTTTGTTGTTGTTCGCAAGGAATGCCTTCAGACTTTCCAAGGCCTCGGAGGCTGCTTCCGATCCCTCGCATTTGCGCAGATCGGCAAAGAGTTGCGACAGTCGCAGCCAGTGTTTTTGGGGCAGATAACGACGCAGGTTGCGTTCCTTGTGCACCAGACAACGCTGGATCACTGCATCAGGGAAAAACTCCAGCAACGAGCGTTTGAGCGCATCACTGCCATCAAGCATCACCGCCAGAACCGGTTGTTTCGAGAGATCCCGGCCCATCCGTTCGCTAACCAAATGATAGGAATTTGCTTTTCGGGGCGTCAGCCCCGGAGGTGGGGGTTAATCTGAATTCGCCAGACCAGCATTGCAACGGGGCCGGCTTTCCGAGGTCAGGCCAGCCCTATATTAACCTAAACTCAATATCCACTGATTTATATTCGCATCTGTAGGGTAATGTGGATCGCCTTCATCATATTCGTGCAACTTCAAGAAGCACTTTCCAATTTTCATTCAGTCGTCCAGGTTGAGCTTTTTGAGCCGCAAGGCGTTCGTAACCACCGAAACGGAACTGAGCGCCATGGCGGCTCCTGCAATCATCGGGCTGAGGAGGACTCCGAAAAACGGATACAGAATACCCGCCGCGATGGGGACGCCAGTCGCATTGTAGATGAAGGCAAAGAAGAGGTTTTGGCGGATATTGCGCATGACTGCACGGCTGAGGCGCAGTCCGCTGACGATCCCGCGCAAATCTCCTTTTACAAGCGTCAGCCCCGCGCTTTCGATGGCGACATCGGTGCCGGTTCCCATGGCGATACCCACGTCGGCCGCCGCGAGAGCGGGCGCGTCGTTGATCCCGTCGCCCGCCATGGCGACGCGATGTCCCTTGGCTTTCAGTTCGTTGACAATGCGCTGCTTGTCCTCGGGCGAGACTTCTGCACGCACTTCATCAATTCCCAGCTCTTTGGCCACGGCCTCGGCGGTGCGGGGGTTGTCTCCCGTGCACATGACGACGGTGATCCCCATTTTATGCAACGATGCGATGGCTTCTTTGGAAGTCTCTTTGATCGGATCGGCGATGGCGATGAGACCGAGCAGACGCTCTCCCTGCCCTGTCCAGATAACCGTTTTAGCCTCGCTTTGCAGGCGCTCGGCTTCCCGACCCAGGGCGTCGGGAATAGCAATGTTCGCGGATTCGAGAAACGAGCGCTTGCCGACACGGATCAACTCGCCTTCGACGGAGGCCTCCACACCGCCCCCGGTCGTGCTCTCGAAGTCGGTGATGTCCGGCAGCTCGAGACCGTCCGCCTTCGCTTTATCGACAACAGCGCGGGCGAGCGGGTGCTCGGATTGCGATTCGACGGCGGCCGCGAGACGCAGCAGATTCTTCACCTCGACACCGTCCGGCGCTTGCGCGTCGACGACGGAGGGTTTGCCCTCGGTCAGGGTACCGGTTTTGTCGGTGATCAGGTGGGTGACCTTTTCGGCCCGTTCGATGGACTCGGCGCTTTTGATGAGGATCCCGCTCTGGGCGCCTTTGCCCACGCCGACCATGATTGACATCGGAGTGGCCAGCCCCAGGGCGCAAGGGCAGGCAATGATCAGCACGGAGACCGCCACCACGATGGCATAGGCCATGGCGGGCGCGGGACCAAACACGGCCCAGAGGACAAAAGCGAGCAAGGCGATGAGCACGACCGCGGGCACAAAATAGCCGGCCACCTTGTCGGCCAGCTTTTGGATCGGGGCGCGGCTTCGTTGGGCCTCCGCCACCATGTTCACGATCTGCGAAAGTACGGTTTCCTCGCCCACGGCCTCCGCTCGCATGATGAAGCTGCCCGTCTGGTTGACCGTTGCCCCGATCACCTTGTCGTCCTTGCCTTTCTCGACCGGCATGGGCTCGCCGGTGATCATCGATTCATCGATGGTGCTTTTCCCTTCGAGAATGACGCCGTCGAGGGGAATTTTTTCTCCCGGACGCACCCGCAGGCGGTCGCCTCTTTCGATGGCGTCGATTTCCACTTCCTCCTCTTCGCCGTCGTCATTCACCCGGTGAGCGGTTTTGGCCGCGAGGTTGAGCAGGCTCTGAACGGCTTCGCCGGTTTGCCGGCGTGCCCGAGCCTCCAACCACTGCCCGAACAGAATAAGGGTCGTGATGACCGCCCCGGCTTCGAAGTACAGCGCGACTTCGCCGTGCCGGCGAAAGGAATCCGGGAAGATCTCCGGAAACAACACCGCCACCGCGCTGTAGGCATAGGCCGCGCCGACCCCCAGCATGATCAAGGTAAACATATTGAGGCTGCGATTGACGATGGAACGCCAGCCACGCGTGAAAAACATCCCGCCCGCCCAAAGGATGACGGGGGTCGCGAGGATAAACTCCAGCCACCCCTGAACCTTCGGCGCGAGGACGGCATTGAAGGAAAGTCCGGGGATCATGCTGTCAAAAGCGAGCAACAGTATCGGCAGCGTGAGCAGACCGGCGATCACGGTTTTCCGTTTCAAACTCCGGATGGCCATATCCTCTTCCTCGTCATCGTCGGCGCCCGCCTCCATCGGCTCCAGATCCATGCCGCACTTGGGGCACTGACCGGGGTGATCCTGCTGCACCTCGGGATGCATGGGGCAAGTCCACAGTTTTTTCTGTTCGGATTTATAGGCGGGATTGCGTTCCAGCGCCATCCCGCATTTGGGACAGTCGCCCGGTTTGTCGGATTCCACGCCCTCGCACATCGGGCAGTAATACTTTGCGGTTGCGGAAGGCTTTACGGACTCGGAATGCTCGTGGCCCTCGTGATGATGGTGCGCGTGGCCGCAACCATCATGCGCCCCCTCGCTCTTTTTGTGTCGATGGCCTGGGTCTCCTCCTTCGATCGTCATAAAACTATTAAACGTAGAAAGTTTCCGAAACCCTCGGAATATATTTCACCATTTCCACCGACACAGACATGGCGCAATCCTCCCGGACTTGCAGCTGTCTCAGAAAGGAGCGCGGACATTCCGTCCTTGAAATTCACGGACAAGACGTAGCGAAGCGAAAATGCTTCCAGTCCCGCCACCGGAAAATGGGGACACCGCATCGGGAGCGAAGCAATGTCCGTGCTCCTTAAGAAACCAACGGTCGTTCAGTCTCCGAGCCAGTTACGATTGGTAGGCCTCTGCGTCCTGCCCGCCTCTGCGGTGCTCCTCTTCCATCCGTCGGTTGTGCGGTGAACGTGGGCTTGGCCTGGGCATGTTGGACGTCCGCCCACCGAAAATGCAATTGCACCCCCTTCGCCACACCCCACCGCAACCTCGCAGGATCGGAATCCTACGCTACATTCTCGCAGAAGCGCGTTCCTACAGCTTCTCTTAAAATGATAGGAATTTGCTTTTCGGGGCGTCAGCCCCGGAGGTGGGGGTTAATCCGATGACCCCTTTGCGATCGATGTGGCGCACTCGCTGGGGCAACGGGAGGACATTGCGGATCTGATCAGTCTGAAGAATTTTGCAAACACGGAGTTTTGTCCGCGCTTTATTTCGGATGAGCTGGATTTCAACCAGATCGGGAATAAACTCAGGGGGAAGACGGTGATCGTGGTGAGCACCAGCAGCCTGACCCGGAGCCGCCAGAGCCTGGCGATGCGGAATTTTTTGATCGCCCGTGCGGCCAAGGAGAATGGAGCACGCGAGGTGGTCCTGGTGGAGCCCGATCTCTACTACAGTGCACAGGATCGCGGCCCCGGGCCTGACCTGGGTTACACCGACTTTGAACGGGATGAGCACGATTACAAAAAGTTTGATGGCCAACCCTTCACGGCGCGCCTGTATGCGCAGATGTTGAAGCTCTCGGGGGTGGACAAGGTGCTGACGGTGCACAACCACTCCTATTCTGTGCAGACTGTGTTCAGCGAGGTGTTTGAAGGAGGTTTTTACAACCTGATTCCCTACGACGTTTACGTGGACTACATCCTCAATTCGGACATCGTGAATTTCGGTGCGGACGGCGAAGGCCTGGCGTTTTGTGCTCCGGATAAAGGGGCGCGGGTTTTTGTAAAGGAAGTCTTCAGACGCATGGGTTTGCCGAAGGCGAAATTCATCCTGCTCGACAAGGAACGGACGGGGGAACGGAATGTTGAGATCAAGCTCCACCCGGAGAGTGAATCCACCTTTGAGGAAATTGGCGGGCACGATATCGTCCTGTTTGACGACATGGTGCGCACGGGCTCGACGGTGGTGAAGGCCTGTCAGGTCTTGAAGGACATCAACCCGGGGAAGACGGTCTTTGCGCTCACGCACTTCTACGCCAGTGATGAAGGCCGGGCCAAGATGGCCAGCACGGCGATCGATGAAATTTTGACGACCAATACGATCCCCACCATCCTCAATCGCGACATTCAGGGGCGGTTGCGCAAAAAGATGGTGGTATTGAAGATCGAAAAATGGCTGGCCCTCAACCTCAGTCAGATATTGGGCATTCGCTGTGCCCAGCGGGACAACAGCTTCTACGCAATCGACATGTCGTCGAAAAACGTGAGGTGGACGCACAAGATCTGGCTGAGCGAGCAACTGCGCGGGTTGCGCAGGGGCGAAGGAGGCAGGTGAGCTTCCGGCGGATCGGGTGATGCTTCGGGTGGTGGGTTGGGGCTCCGGTGAAAGAGCTGCGCTTTCACGGGGCGAGAGACAGCGTGGGCGGATGACTTCAGTCGTCCGCCAGGGGTTCGAATACCCGCAGATCCACGAACCCAACCCCGCCTTTCCGCACGACTGAAGTCATGCGGCCACCGAAGAAAGGATGCGCGGGGTTGCAGAGTTGACTTTGGCGGTTGATTGGACGTGATGAGGGTTTATGTCGTTACAACTGCAGGTTTTTGAGAACGCCAAGGTGACAGCCAAGGCAAACGTGTATTTTGATGGGAAGGTGGTTTCCCATACGATCGTGCTGGAGGATGGGAGTCGCAAGACGCTTGGATTGATCTACCCGGGCAGCTACCACTTTGGCACGCAGGCTGCGGAACGCATGGAAATGGTGGCAGGTGCGGCGACCGTGACCCTGGATGGCAGCACGGAGGCCCGCGTTTTTTCTGCGGGAACGGTATTTGACGTGTCGGCCAACAGCGGATTCACCATCGCAGTGGAATCCGGCATTGCAGAGTACATCTGCTCCTTTCTTGAAGCGTAATCGCCGAATCAGGGTAGCGGTTGGTGGGGATCAGGGCAATTGGAGCACCCGCTTTCCCTGGGTCACAACTGCCTCCAGCTCCGTGACGGTGCCGTCGGCTCCTGATACCCGCACGAGGTAGGTGCCGGGCGGGATGGGCAGTTCCGGTCCATTGACGGTGCCGGATAGCACCCGTTTGCCCGAGGCATCGATGACATCGTAGGTGGTGGGAGCCGCTGCATCGGAAGCGCGGTTCGATGCCGCAAGTGCCAGGCTCTCGGTGAGTTCATCAAGGGCAGTGGAGTCGAAGTATTGGCCGTTGGCGACCTGCACCCAGCTTTGGAAGGTCGCTCGAAGGGTTTCGCTCTCGACTGCAAAACCGACGATGTCGAGTTTCACCTCAAAACCCTCCTCGATCATGGTGGTGATGCTCCGAAGTGGATCGCCGCCGCAGGTTTCCTCCCCATCTGTGAGCAGGATGATTTTACCCGGCTGGTTCCTGGATTTGAATTGTGAAGCATAGGAGGCAAAATCCTCCTGCGCTTTGGCGAGTGATTCGGCAAGGGCTGTATTGCCTAGGGAACTGGAACGGATTTGCCGCACCTTCTCGAGGGTGCTGCCACGGTCGAGCGGGTAGATGGGGAGCAGTTGTTGACTGACGCAGTTGGCGCCGCCCCGGTGTCCGAAGACCCGAATGCCTACGGGATGGCCTTCGGGGATCTCATTGGCAATCAATCGTTCCAGGGCGGTTTTGGCCACCTGCATCCGGGATTCGCCGGTGGGAAGGGTGAGCAACATACTGGCAGATGCATCGAGGATGACCAGGAGGGGCGTGGCATCTGGCGAAGCCGAAGGGCTTCGGGTGTGCGGCACCGGGTGAGCGGGGCTGAGCACCTGGAGCGTCGACCCCGTCTGCACCGGCGCGTAGGTGTCGCGGTGTTCCCAAAGTAAAATATCATGTTGGGCCCAGCAGGCTCCCGTTCCGGAGGTGAAGCCGATGTAGGCGTGGGTGCTTTCGAGGACGCTCTCGATGTCAACTTCTTTGAGCAAGGTGGGAATATGAGGGCGGTCTTCGGACAGGGAGACCCGCACTTCGAGCATCTTTCCATCGTAGTCCACCCAGACGTGCCAGATTTCCCCGTTTTCGAAGGGATCTTCGACGCTGACGACATCATTGGGGTCTTCGTGGTAGACGGACCCCTTCAGGTTGATGGCGACGTGGTTGGCGCATGGATCCTGGTTGCCACTGTTGCACCAGGTGTCGAACTCGATGCCGATGCTTCGTTCGATACCACCATAACCGATGCCCTGACCCGTTGAGCCGAGGTCGGAGGAAACGGATTGGATGACAAAAACAAGCCCATCTGCACCATGGGATTCATTGCAGTCAAACGCGGACCCCCCGCTTTCGGTGATGCGAAACTGAAAGTAGGTGCTGAACGAAGTGGAGCGGATCATCTCCTGGCTGAAGATGCTGCCTGCTTTTCCACGTTTGGGTGGAGTCAAGCGCAGGAGCGTTGGGTGTTCGGGTTCGCCGTGGATGATCTGGGCGTCGCCGTTGACAACGAGATTGTTGGGATCGGTGAAGCCCGTAAAGGCGGTGTCGCTCGCGAAAGCGGCGGCGCCCGCGCTGATCAGCGCGGGTAGCGTGAACAAGGTGAATCGGATTTGCATGGAAAAATGCATGGAAGGTGCAACTCAGGAAGGAACGGATTGGAAAGACGCGAAAATCGGGTGGCCTATTCAACCCACGCGGATGTCTTTGACCAGTTCGGCTGAGCGAACGGGATCATCGGTGGAAATGGAGGCGAGGGCCTCGCCATCGTGGTTGTTGATGACGCGCAGGCTGTGGATGTTGATTCCTGCATCTTTGAAACGGCGCGCCAGTTCGGCGAGGGAGCCCGGTTTATCCTTCAGACGAACGAGGATGGCGTTGTCGCGCACGAGCCGGTAGTCGCTGCGCTGGAGTAGATCGATCGCGTCGTGGTAGCGATCGACGGAGAGGATGAGGACACCGGTATTGCCGATGGTTTCGGCGTCGATCGAATCGATGTTGATGCCGTGGGCGGCGAGCCGCTCGGATACGTCGGCGACCACACCGGGGGAATCATCGACGTAGAGAGCGATTTGCCGCATCACGTTGGATTGGGGAGCCTCCCGCAGGTCATCGACCAAGTGATCGATCATGGCCTTGTCCACATGGGGCATGGTGATGATGTGGCCGATGTCTTCCTGCACGGCGATCTGCCATTTTTCCAGCACGGCTGGAGCCGGACGGGGGAAGACGACGGTGATGGCGTGCGGATTGCGCCAGGCGTCGATGCCTGCTGCCCGCATGCGGGAGACGGCGTAGTCGGCCATTTCAAAACAGCCCTGCACCATGTCGCGAAAGGCCTCGTGGGACTTGCTGCGCAGGGCATACCAGAGCAGTAGCGGAGAGAATCCATTAAATGATAGGAATTTGCTTTTCGGGGCGTCAGCCCCGGAGGTGGGGGTTAAAATGATAGGAATTTGCTTTTCGGGGCGTCAGCCCCGGAGGTGGGGGTTAAATGATAGGAATTTGCTTTTCGGGGCGTCAGCCCCGGAGGTGGGGGTTAAAGGGGGAGGAGGGAAAATTTGACTCATTTTTCTAAAATTACGGGATGGAGAGAAGCTGCGCGACAACTATTTCGAATCGAAAGGCTACGATTCTGTTCCAAGGAGTCAATTTCAAAGGGATATGGGCTGAAAAATCCGGAAATCTGTACAGCAGGAGAAATCGAAGTCCGGATCCGCCTGAGGCGGACAGGGATCGGATATCGAAGATCGAGGTTTTGAAAAGGATCAATCTGTCCAGAATATGGGCTCGGAATCGTAAGGGAAGGGATCGGTGTCTTCCAAGACCAATAGGAGATTGTTGTCGAGTTGGATGGAGCCCGCCGCCACGCTGCGCTTAATTTCAAATTCTTGATTTGAGATTTGAGAGGAGCGAAACTGGGAGTGACGTTCGTGGTGGGGATCAAATCGGCGGGAGTCGGGCATCAAGGCTCTCGCAGTTTCGGATTCCAAGTCGATTACGGTGCCATCAAGCGCATCCACCATCCAACGCACTGTGGAAGGTGGTGCGCGCCCATAGTCCAAGAGGAACAAGAACGTCACGGATAGCGCCGAGTGTCTGAATGGTGGATATGACTTTCATGGATCCACGACAGCAAGGACACAGCAGGGGATCGTAGCCCCAAATATCCATGATTCGGGTGCGCCACATGCGCTTTCTGCGAGAGAGATTTTTCGAGGTAATGGATGCTGACTTTGAATCATTTGATGGTGGGGTTGAGCATGTGGTACGGGCTTTTTTGCGCATACCGCGCGATTTGTTGCTGTAATAGCCGTAGTAGCGGATGGTTTGAAAGGATTTGGGTGGAATGTGCTCGGAAAGGGCGGCGATGAAGTCTGGTCCCGAATAAACCTCAAAATTGCGTTTGGTTTTCCAACTACGCGAGGAGCGGTAGAGCACGGTTTTCGTGGTGCCGTTCCATGACATTTTCTGGAGAGACAGAGGCGCCCTTAGCAAATATTCAGAGAGCTGGCGACGGGCCCTTTCGTTGTCGGCTCCGATGGCAGCCTCCCCGGCATCGATCTGAAAACCACTGTTGCGCCACCCGAGTAACTTCGTGACCTGCCGTTGGGAGGTCCAGTGGTGATCGAGCAGTGCCTTGAGCAAGGCATGCCGGAATAGTTCCTTCAATGAAGGAAGATCGCCAATAGGTGTGAGCTGGAATGTACCATTGCCATCAAAAACGCCTGCGGTGGCAATGATATGGATATGTGGGTGGAAGGCCAGGTAGTCTCCGAAAGAATGAATAGCCAGGATGATTCCAACTTTGCCATCGGGTAGTCCGGATTGCTCGCGAATCCAATCGCTCAACAATTGAACAACGACTTTGCAGAGAACGGAGAGGCGTTTTGGATCTTTGCGGAAAGCATTGCGAAGGACTCGCGGGATGGCGAAGACCCAGTGGCGGTGAGGGACAGGAACGCAGATTTCGGAAACGATGTTTTCGGCGGTATCCAGGGTGCGGCGTTGGTGACAGGTGGGGCAAATGCCGCGTTGTTTGCAGGTGAAGGGCAGGAGGTACTCGTGCTCGCAGTGTTCGCAGCGAACCCGCATGAAGCCCTGAGTGAGGTCGCCACAGCGCAGGAACTGCTGAAAGGCGTCTTCAAGATCCGGGCGCAAGGGTCCAAGGGTTGCCTCATACTTCTCAGGATAAAGCCTGTAGAAATCCGGTGCCGAAGCCTTGAGGCACTGATAGAGGGGTGAGGCTTTGGCCTGACGAGGACGGTAGGACTTGCACACAGATGCAAGGATGTGAACAAATGAATACCTATAGCGAGCATTTGATATTCACAAGTTGTTCACCGATTTTGGTCCAATCATCTACCAGGCTGATAGTTTCTTTCAATGAGTTCTGAAAGGATCTGCTTCTGCGTTTTTTCCGGGGAGCTTTCGCTTTTGGCTGGAATCCATCCTTGCGTCCTGAATGGTCCGAGAATGCCGAGGAAGCCGATAGTGGTTTGCGGCCATGAATGCGAGCACTCACAGCCTTTTTTTGCCAATAGTTCATTCCTTCAAAACCCATGACGGGTGCATTATGGCTCGGGAAGTTCTGATCCGACGAATCTATTTTATGGGATGATCAGATCATAAACGATCGAAACCCGGTTATGGAGCTGCCTGCGCTTTTGAGTATTCCTCATAGCGTCGTTTGGGGAATCATTGCCGACGGGGACGTCAGCGTTCCCAGAAGGGGGGCTCTGAGTTTGTCCGAAGGGAGTTCGGAGCAGAGGGTAAGCACGGGGTGACGGACACGTTTTTGGATGCTTGAGAAAGGCTTGTTTTTGGAACATCACCAAAGGTGGCGTTTGGCAAAGCACCGTCCAGACCCTGACTTCAAATAGGTCTCAAAATCCTTTGCCTTCTCTTCCTCGGAAAAAGCAAAGTAGTTCACCAGTTCCCAAGGCGCGTGTTTTGATGTGTGTGGAACCTCACCATGATTATGTTTGGTAAGTCGTTTCCTAAGATCCTTCGTAAATCCAGTGTAGTGCTGATCGCGAGCACTTATCGAGCGAAGTTGGTATACGAAATACATGGTGTTGGAGGAATGTGCCAGGGGAGGTTTGGGATTATTGGAGTGTAGTCGGAGCCAGGCCCTCCGTCGTCCTTTCGGACTATGGCGGGCAGCCTTCGCCAAAACTCCGCACAGGCAGAGCCAGCCGTAGCCTTGGCGAAGTGTTGAAAGGTTGGAGTTTGGAAGGATTGATTGTGCAGTAGCTGATACCCATTCTTGTTGAAAACACTGATCATCAATCACGTTTCCGTAGGACTCGCGTTCACCGCGATGCCGCATCTTGTGAGGTAACTGAGGTCTCCGGCTAGCGAAGACCCTACGTTTCTGTTCAGTGAACAAAACCAGAACCAGTGTCAGCTGCGACGGACTGCAGAATCCGATGACGATTCCCGATCATCCTTCTCTCCGGTTTCCGGAAGATCCTGGGACACGGAC
>JBEGIR010000097.1 GCA_040224245.1 Puniceicoccaceae bacterium
TTTGGGACCGCAGGTCCGCTTCCAGCTGCTCCCCACCCCGCCTCTCAGCGACGCAGTTGCTTTCAGCTGCTTCTCCAGTGCTCGTCTTGGAGCGATCAGGACTTTCACCTATTGATGTCATGTATGTGTAATCGCACTAGCTGGATTCGGAAGAATTCGGACCCTCATCGATTCACCGTCTCGCGAAGGTATTGCTCCATGCGACTGGCGGTCATTTGCCCATAGTTGATGGTTCCGAGCCAACCCGACATAATGATACCGACTGATCCGGCATGATAGGCTCCGCTGACCACTTGCGGCAGTTTCTGAGAGACCTCCAATCCCTCATATTTCGTTCCAAACGACGCTCCACTCCAGTGTTGGGTAAAGTGATGAATCGTGCGCGGGGTTGCTGCTTCGATGTGATCAATTTTTTCCCGGATGCCCGGTAGAAAGCGCTCCAATGTTTCCAGCGTGGCTTCGATTAGTTCCCGTTTTCTGGTTTCATATTCATGCTCATCCAAATCGTTCCAGTCCTTCCAGTTGGCATTGCTTGAGGCAACAATGCTGTAGCGCGGCACCTTCAGGTGTGGACGGGTTTCCGGGTAATAAAAGGAAAACGTGCGGCTTGTTGTTGTGGGTGCTTTGAGCGCCTTCGAACTGAACTCTGCGTCATCGGAAACAAAGAGCAGGTCGCCCACATGAGGAATGGATGTACCTTTGCGAAGACCCAGATACACCTGGCACGAGCTGCTGTTGAGGCGCACGGCTTCGGTCGCCTTCACAAATTCAGGGTCCGCGATCGCCTCCGCTCCGATCAACCCCAATACGGTGCGCTTCAGATTTGAGTTGGAGAGCACCGCACGGGCGCGCAGCGTGCGACCTTCCGCTTTGACTCCCAGCACTTCGGGTTTTCCGGTTTCTGGATTTCGTCCGGTTACAACGCTTTCCACACAGGCTCGTCTGACAATGTGTACTCCCTTTTCCTCCAACAGCTGCACCATGCGTTTGATCAGTTGATCCGTGCCTCCCTGAAAGGTGTAGATGCCCTGTTTCATGAAATTGAAAAAAACGATGCTGTAAACCAGAGCAGGGTCGTCTTCACTGGAGCCGTTTGCATAGGCAATGGGTTCCAGAAGTAGGCGTTTGATGTCATTGCGTCCTGGGAAAAAAGAGTCGATCAACTCTCCCGTACTGAGGGGGCTGTTGAGAAAGCGTTCAGAATCCGAGACCGTGTCAAAAAATTCTGCAACTTTCCCGGCTGAAATCCCGAACGAATCCACCAGCACCCGGGTGAAATCTTCACGGTCATAGGTAGTCTGGAGCGAAAACTGCGGGTTGGCGAAGCGTAGATCACGCAGGGGAACAATGGAATCCGCAATCTCCTTCGACCAGTAGCGTCGGCAAGACTTTATCATTCCTACCGGAAATCCGTGAAGGGAAATATCAAAAACATGTCCTCCCTTGCGTTTGAACCAGGTTGCCAGGCCGCCGATTTGATAATGTTGTTCCAGGATGATCACGCGATACCCCTGCTTGGCGAGGTAGTGTGCACCCGTCAAACCGGCAAGCCCACTGCCAATCACGACAACATCATAAGCATCTGTGGTTCCTTTCCATTTTGCCGCACCTTCCGTTGTTCGCCGACCTTCAGCTTCTCCGATTGCTTCCCCCATGCTGATTCCGAGTCCGTCTGTTGTCCTATGCTCAGGCCTCTGTTGCCATGTGCGCGAAAGCTCGCGAAGCGACCTCAATTGCACTGTCAATCACCGCATCCGTGTGCGCAAGACTGACAAACCAGTTGTGGTGAGGGTGAAAAAGGACTCCTTCTTCAGCGCAGAGTTCCGAAAACCGTTGCATCTGCCTCAGGTCTGCATCGCCGTCGAATGCAATCATCGGGGCCGCAAAAGGTTCGCTTCCAATGATGCGAATGCCGTGGCTTGCAGCTGCGGTTTCCAGTCCTCGAATCAGGCGTTCACCAGTTCTGGTCAGTGTTGCAGGGACATTGTCACGTTCGATGATTTCGAGGCATTTTTTTGCCGCCGCCAGCGCAATTCCGTCGTTCCAGTAGCTTCCCGTCAGAAAGACTTTTCCGGCTGCAGCCTTCAGTGCCTCTGTTCCCACTGCTGCGGAGACGGGGTATCCATTGCCCATGGCCTTGCAGTAGCATGCGATGTCGGGCTTGAACCCATAGATCCGGTGCGATCCACCGCTGTGGATGCGGAAGCCTGCGCGAATGTCATCGAGTACCAGCACAACGCCATGCTCCCGACAGCGACGGTTAACCGTTTCAACAAAAACATTGCTCGGAGCAACGTTGGTGCCAAATGCGGGATGATGATAGGGATTGAGAATCAGCGCGGCGATATCACCAGCATGCTTCTTCAGAAGGTGATCCAATCCGTCAACATCGTTCCAATCGAATGCATGCACATGCATGCGGTCTTCAGGGATAATGCCACCAGGGGAGGGATTCGTCCAGGCATCGACTCCATGATAGGCTCCTTTCACGACAAGCACCTTACGCCGGCCTGTGTGCTGGCGTGCCACCTGAATCGCCCAAGTTGTGACATCGGAGCCGTTCTTGGCAAACACACTCCAGTCCGCAAAATCGATGCGCTGTACCAACAGCTCGGCTAATTCCACCATGATGGTGTGGGGATGACTGAACAATCCCCCACTCTCCCGCATGCGGTTCGCTGCCTGCTCCACCTCGGGATGCTGATGTCCGAGGATGATGGGACCATAAGCGCAGAGAAAATCAAGGTAGCGATTGCCATCGACATCCCACAGGTAGGCTCCCTCCGCTTTGTTGATATAATAGGGAAAGGTCAAGGGCAGCGAGGCAGCCGGGCTGGTGTGCCCATACACGCCACCTGGAATAACCTGGGTAGCGCGTTCATACCAGCTCAGCGATTGGGTTCGCGCTTGCGAATGCGTGATTTGCTCCATAGCGGGAAATTTTTGATATTGGAGCAGGCTCGCGCTAGTTGTCAAACAGTTGAACAAACTCACGGGGGGGCGTGCTTTCAACACTCAGCTCAATGCCCGAAGCAGGGTCACTGAGTTGGATTTTTTCCGCATGCAACATCAGTCGTTGCAGTCCCCAGTTCTTCTTCGCATGAGCATTCACTTTAAAATCCCCATACGTGCGATCTCCAATGATCGGGAGCTGATGGTGCGCCGACTGCACACGAAGCTGGTGGGTCCGCCCCGTCAAGGGCCTCAGGGACAGCAGACTTAAGCGCTTGCGCGCATCCTGCCGCAGCACACTCCACTCCGTCAGCGATGGTTCTCCCGCACGTCCTGCCTTCACTGCAGTTCGCACCTGACTTCCACCCTTTTCCGAGCGGGTTGACAATGTATCCTTCCAGCGTCCGTGCATGGCACGAGGCATCCCGCTCACGAGGGCCAGGTAGCGCTTATGAATTTTCCTTTCCTTGAACAGACTGCGGATGCGCCTGGCAATCGCTGGATCTGTTGATCCCAGCAACACTCCTGAGGTTGGTGAGTCCAGGCGATGGCAGATGAAATACAGACGTCGCTCCTGTTGTTCATCATACCAAACATAGGCTTCGTCTTTTTTGCTGAATTTGGCTCGCAGCAACGTCTGTTTCAGATCCGAAGGTGCGTTCGGTGTCGATAGAATGCCTGCAGGTTTGTCGAGCGCAACCCAGCCCGACGGATGCGCTGCCAATACCCGAACGCCTCTGCCCAAGGGCAACGGAAATGCAAGAGAGTCTTCGTCCATGCTCCGCCAGCATCTGACAGCTCCTTCGCCCTTTCAAACGAAAAACTGCCCCACTCCCACTTCAATTTTGCCCTGAACTTCTTCCCATCGCCCCACCCTTTTTCCACTTCAATCTCAACTTCCAACTTCGTCAGATCGCTCCCCCTCTCTTCAACTTCAACCTAAACATCACCTGATTGCCCCGCGATCCCCCATAACCCATTACCCTCTCCCATCATCACCAAAGCTTCGCTTCGCCTCTTGCGTAGCCGGATTCCCTTTCTTCCGTAGCCGGATTCGGGAGAATTCGGATCTTCAGCACCCGCCTCTCCCACGCGGCCTGCGATAAACGCAGGCCCTACGAGAATCCAGGCCCACGTGCTTCCCCGTAGGGCCTCCGCTTGCCGGAGGCAGCCGTGATCGTTCCGCCCTCCCACGAGGGCCGCCCTTTCCAAGTCCTTCCCTCTTTCTTCTCCTCACTCATGCGTGGCTGGATCCCCCTTTCTTGCGTAGCCGAATCCCCCGTCTTGCGTAGCCGGATCCCCCGTCTTGCGTAGCCGGATTCCCTCTCTTCCGTAGCCGGATTCGGGAGAATTCGGATCTTCAGCGTCCGCCTCTCCACGCGGCCTGCGATAAACGCAGGCCCTACGAAATCCAGTCGCACCTCTCTTCAACTTAAACTTCAACGGATCGCCCCGCGATACCCCATCTCCCCGCTCCCAATCACATGTAAATGAATCGCAGGCGTATCGTCTGCTGCTCCCCAAGCTGATCGATCATCTGTCGTGTCCAGGGTCCAAAGGGGGCACGGGATTCAATCGCATCCTTGCAGAGCAAAGTTCCCAGCTGACCCGCATTGGTTTCCATCACTCGTGCTTCTACAACTTTTCCATCCGCATCCAGATCATACTCGATCACGACATAGGCCGGGCGATTCTCCTGCCCGATGGTCACGTCCTTGAGCAGTGAATACCACTGCAGCTGGATCGTTTCAAACATGCGTTGCAGGTAGTGTCCGAACTGGCTGAACTTCGCATCAAAGGCAACTGGACCCATGCGCGCAGCGTAAGTATTGGAGTCCATCAGCGGACCTGGCAGCACTTTGGGCGAAAGTCGGGGACGCGGCATGGGACGTGGCTGCACGGCCTGTTGGGCCTGTTGAGGAGATTGCTCCGCCTGTTGCGACTGCTCCGCTTCCTGGCGACGCAACTCCTCCTGTGCCTTGGAAAGTTGTTGAGCGACACTGGGAGGAATATTGATATTGAGAGTGGTGTCCTCGCCCGGTTGATTTGAAAAGACCTCCACTTCCTCATCAGGAGCCTCAATGATGGGCACTTCAAGACCTTCTTCATCTTCTGGCTCCACTTCATCAATAAAATCCGGTGTTGGTGGCGGCGGGGGAATTGCGGGCAACTCATCCAATATGCTGGGTGCTTCAATGCTCGGCAGCGAGTCCGGGGATGCCTGTTGTTCGACGGATTGTTCCGACGCACTGCGTTGCGGTGGTGTCGGTGCCACGGGTTGTTGTGCTGCCTGTTCGGGTTGCGGCTGACTGCTCGAATCCATGGGAACCGACTCGACCCGTGGACTGTCCTCTCCGTCAACGGGCATGGCTCCCTCTACGATCTTGGCCGACTCTTCATCCTCCCCTTCCAGGAAGGGATTGTCGTTGCGTTCGGGTCCGGCCAAATCCTCCTGCGCCGCCTGCTGATTGCGGTTGCTGATATTGGGCGTCTCATCGGGTTCGTTTTCAACCGCATCCGGATTCGTCTCCACATACTGCATTTCAGGAAGTTCATCCACCATCTCCAGCATAAAGGTATCGTCCTCAGCTGGCTCTGTCGCCTGCAGCATTTCCACGCCGTGGGACACGGGCAAGCCGTTAATGTAGGCCCAATTCAGGCCAAGGGCCGTCACGATGGCTACTGCCCATTTTGCGATCCGCAACAATGGCGGGTCGCGACGCACTTCAAACCAGGAAACTGACTTTTTCTCTACCAAATCTCGTTGAATTTTGACCTGACGACAGAGTCGCACTACTGCTTTGATACTTTTTGTCGTGAAGTATTCAGAACAATTTGCCGTTGTCAGTCAAAACCTTGGGTTTTCCGGTTCACCCGTGTCGATTCGCCCTTGTGCCGGTGGTTGCATTCACGACAGCACCGTCTGGCAGTTTGCCGGAGGAGAACGCATTTTTGTGAAATTCAGTGCCGAGCCTGAAGATCGACGCATGTTGGAGGCAGAGTTTGATGCGCTCAAGTGCATCGCATCTACACGGACGGTGCGCTGTCCCGCTCCCTTGTTGGCGATTGAGGTGCCGGAGCGAGGATATGCGCTGGTTCTGGAATTCCTGGAACTCGGCCCACTCTATCGCTCCGCAGCGTCCCAGCTCGGCGAAGCGCTGGCGCACCTGCACCAGTGCAAAGCAAATACCTTCGGTTTCGAACGGGACAATTTTATCGGTCGAACGCCTCAGCGGAATTCTGAAGTTTCCAATTGGAGTGAGTTTTTCTGGCAACACCGTATCCGCTATCAGCTCGAACTCGCGCGCTCTCGCGGATATTCCACCCTGCCCTTGCCCAGCAAAATCGAGTTCGCGATTCGCAACGCCCTCTCCGCTCACGCTCCACATCCATCGTTGCTGCATGGCGATCTATGGGGCGGCAACGCTGCTGCGCTGCCCGATGGAACACCGGTCATTTTTGACCCAGCCAGTTATTACGGCGACCGCGAAACCGACCTTGCGTTTACGGAAATGTTTGGTGGATTTCCCGCAGAATTTTATCAGGCATATGAAGCTTCATTCCCCATGGACTTGGGATATCGCGAGCGCAAGTCACTCTACAACCTTTATCACTATCTCAACCATCTGAATCTGTTTGGATCGAGCTACCTGAACTCCTGTCATGAAATTCTTAACCATCTCGAGCGGCGTTGGAGTTGAGTAAGCTTGTTTTCAACATATCACCTGCTTTCGTCATTGAATTCTGATGCCAACCCAGCCCACTTCATCCCCGTCTGACCAACTGCTCGAATGGTATGACCAGCATCGCCGTTTCCTGCCATGGCGGGAACAGCCGACCCTCTACCGCACGGTTGTTTCGGAATTCATGCTGCAGCAGACGCAGGTTAAATCCATGTTGCCCTACTTTGATCGCTGGATGGCGGTGTTTCCCGATTTTGAAACTCTCAGCCGGGCGGATGAAGGTGCTGTAGTGAAATTATGGGAGGGACTTGGTTATTACCGTCGGGCGCGATCCCTCTGGAAGCTTGCGCAGCAATGGGTAGCTGCTGAACCGAAACCCACCAGTGCTGCGCAGTGGCTTGAATACCCGGGTGTTGGACCCTACATGGCCGCTGCGATTGCGAGCATCGACTTTGGGGAACGAACCGTGGTGGTCGACGGCAATGTGGTTCGGGTGATTGCCCGACTCCGCAAAATCGAAACTCGCTTCCCCAATGCAGCTGCTGCGGTGAAAGCCGTTCGTCCACTAGCACAGGAACTCATCCCCGCAGACCGGCCCGGTGACTTCAATCAGGCACTGATGGAACTGGGGGCAATGGTTTGCCGTCCGAAATCTCCGACATGCCTGCTTTGCCCCTGGCTCTCCCACTGTGAAAGCGTAAGCAGTGGACTAGCCGAGCAATTGCCAAACATTCAGAAGACACGTATCAAAAAAGTTACCATTCCCCGACTCCTGGTAATGGATTTCACTTCTGGTCGAATTCTGCTGCAAGAGGGAGCGTTGCACGGTCGCTTGGATGGACTCTACGAACTGCCAGTATGCCAAAGCCCCATCCCCAGGAACTGGAAACCCATCGCCACCATCCGACGCGGCATTTCGAATCAGCAGATCACCGAACCGGTTTTTCAGTTGGATCCACAGCAGTGGCGCCAGCACCTGGCGCACAAAAAAACGGAACCCGAATGGATTCCGTTTCAAAATCTGGAGCAGGTCCCACTTTCCGGACCTCACCGCAAATGGATTAGCGGTTTTCTCGCTTCAGGCGCAGGTAGTTGTTGAACTTCGCCATCTTCTTCTTACGGCGCGTCACCTCACAGGGCTTTTCATAGTAGCGCTTCGCGCGAACGTCACGGATGACGCCTTCACGATCCAAACGCTTCTTCAAACGACGCAGTGCGCGCTCAACAGGTTCTCCTCGACGAATTTTTACCTCAATAGCCATAATAAAAGAAAAGAACGATGGAACCAGATTTTCACCATCGGTCAAGTGTGAAAATTGGGTTTTTAGTGCTTTAACGATTCGCATTTCGCAAAACGCTCCCACCTCCGTAGGGCCTCCGTTCACCGGAGGCCGCCCTCATCGTTCCGCCCACCCACGAGGTCCGAACTTCCCCAAGTCCGGCTACGCGGCCCGAACTGTTTTCCGACTCGTCGGAACTTCAGAAAACTAAACAAGCGTTCTCCACTTCCGTAGCTGGATTCGGAAGCATTCAGACCTTCAACGTCCGACAACCCACGCGGCCTGCGATAAACGCAGGCCCTACGCAAACCATCCGCACGCTCACCACCCAGAGCAAGCCGAAGGGTCGGAGGCCGCCCAGATGCCCAAAAACCCACGTTGTTCCCCGGTACGCAGCCACACCGTCGGACGGACCCTGGGGGCGACAAACCCAGCACCACCGCTCTGATTCAGGATCATCGGTGAACCTACCAGAATGCACCAGCGTAGTGTTGCCGGATACAACCATTGCGCATCCACCTTCATGATCTCCCGTCTTTTCAATCTTTCGAGTTTGGAGAAATGGATCGGGCCTTCAGCCCTCAGATTTTCATCGAACATTGGACCTGGGCCGACGGCCCAGGCTGATATGGTTGCGGGGCGTTGCCCCTCGAAACCATCCGGACACCCCATCCCTCAGCACCATTGCATTTCGAGCCGACCAGACCCTTTCAGGTCACCAACGCCGTATTCGCGTCGAAACCCAGGGCTAATGCAGAGCATCAACGGTGCGTCCTCATACCAACCCAGGGCAACGCCCTGGGAACCGACCCACCCCATACCCTGAGGGCTGAAGGCCCAACCCACGCGGCCAGCGATGCACGCATCGCCAATTTCAAAAAATCACCTATTCCAATTCCACTCTGCTCCATTCGAATGCGTATCGCTTCGATGAGTCGCGACGGTTCCTGCATTCAGGCCACATCGATATCGCGACTACCGATTGCTCCATCTGGTGGAGGAATCATCCATGACACTGCTACAGCCAGTGCTTGCTGTGCCTCGATGCGCAATAATGGCTTGAGTTGTGCGACAATACGGCTACGGTCAAATTTTCATAGAACCGGGAGTAGCTCAGTGGATAGAGCAGCGGTCTTCTAAACCGAAGGTCATGGGTTCGATCCCCATCTCCCGGGCCATTGTTGTATTGGAAAGGGTCGAAGTGCTTACGAACACCACAACTGGGTAAGTGACTCAATCAACTTGTGACAACAGTCCACGTGTGTGTCATGCAGCCCAGGCTGAGGACCGTACATCAAAAAGGCCCGGCTGGCTCTCGCTAACCGGACCTTTATGAAAGAGCGGGATGTTGCTCGCCACGCACTCTTTCCCATTGCATCAGCGTTTGGCGCCTTCCTGCTTGCGACAGGCTGGCCGCTGACTCCCCGACGCCATTCCCTGTTTGGTAAAGATAAACAGGATCCTTTTAACCGGCCTCATAGCAGGGCCGTCGTTGAAATCGCTTCCAACACTCTATTGCGTGAGGTTTTCTCAGCAAAGTTCCATTCTGCAGAGGCGCTTCTCTACAAAATGGCTTCACCAGGTAAGCATCCGCTGCATCGCTACATTCGGATATTGCTACCGTGTCAGCCTCAGGTCAGCATCCAGCCTTTCGACGGGATCGTTTGCCCGAGACTACGGGTCTCGCCTCTTAACGCTCAGACAGAATTTCAGGGTTTTTCGATGCAGGCTGCACCTGGGCATTGCTTCCCGGGTCCAGCGATTGTTCCGATAGTCAGAGGCTCGGATAGCTAAGAGTTTCCCTTGCCTTCTTCCTATCCTTTGACGGGCGCCTTGTCTTCCCCCTTCCCTTGCAATTCAGGTTGGGGTTCCGAGTTGCACTTCGCTTGCGCAACCGTTCGAGCATGCATTGCTTTACCTATGCCTACAACGCTCCCTCCAAAGACTGGTCTTTACGATATCTGTCGCCATCTCATGTTCTACCCTTTGAGATGATCGTATTCAAAACCGGGCCGCATCGGATCGCTTGCAGCTCAGCTTTGTCACTCGGGTTGCATTCCTTGAGTCGCCTGCAGTTTTGGCTGCATTGGCTTCTCCGAACCGTTGTTTTTTCGGACATTGCTGCCCGAACGGAACGCTCACCGCCCTCTCCCATTTCGTGTTTCTCCGCAGATCACGACATCGCGGAGGGGATTGGGTGATATATGCCTGTTTGTGTTACCATTCACACACGGTGACTGTTTGCGTTTCCACAGGGGCAACACCCACCAGTTTGGTGTCGCCTTTTCCCCGAAGGATTGCAAAAGCAAGGCCTCAAAGGCCCCCTTCGGGTTTATCCTGGGATGTTGCTCTGCTTCGCAAGTTGATTGCCCGCTCTCCAACGTCTGTGGTCCACCCTTTCGGGCTGAACTCCAAAGCCGAAAAAACAGACTTCAGAACTCGCCGGACCCATCGTGAGAGCGTCCAAGCCAGCTGACATCCGTTCTATCAAAGAACCACTGGATACGATCCGACATGTTGGAAAAAATGTCAATCAAATCTGATCATAAAACACTGATGGAGAAAAACTTGTGAATATCTCATTTGGCCCCGGATTGAGTAAATGTGAATAACTCTGCAAGTGATTCTGCAAGAGCTTAAATCGTGGTGAATAAACAGATCCAGACGCGATTGTGAACAATGTGAATAGCCTCAAGGTTCTTCGTTTGCTGAAAATTTTTCTCCAAAAATTTCTGAGTATTTCCGCAAAAAACGACGGTAAAATCGAGCCGTTGACGACTGTATCGCACTTTCGAATGTAAACGACTCCGACGCTTCGGGATTTTCCCAAATCCCGCTACGGATGGATTGCTTGAATTCCCTTCTCCGTGACCTCGATGCAACAAAAAGGTTTGTCATTCTCAGACACTTTGAAACAAGCTTTCTGCTACACCGATGATGGAATTCCAGCTAATCAACACTCAGACCGGAAACAAAGAGCGCGTCTATGCGGCGGATGGACAGACCCTGCGTTTCTACTGCTGCGGCCCCACTGTCTATGGCCCTGCACACATCGGCAACTTCCGTACGTTCACGATTCAGGATGTGTTTCGTCGAACTGCGGAAACCCTCGGCTTAAAGACCCTGCATGTGCGCAATGTCACAGATTTTGATGACAAAACCATCCGCACATCCCAGCAGGAAGGGAAATCCCTTGTCGATTTTACGAACCACTGGAAAGCCAAGTTTCATGCCGACTGCGAGGCACTGAACAACCTTCCACCTCACATTGAGCCATCTGCATTGGCCCATATTCGTGAACAGGTTGAGTTGATCCAGGGTCTGGTAGACAAAGGCTATGCCTACCAAGCCAAGGATCAATCGGTCTATTTTCGAATCAGCGCCTTTGAGTCGTATGGAAAACTCTCGGGCCT
>JBEGIR010000098.1 GCA_040224245.1 Puniceicoccaceae bacterium
GTCCGATCTTCTGCGTTACTCCATCCAGTTTCACCAGGAGACGCTGGTCCCGCTTGAGCAGGAAATCGCGATCGTGCGCGACTATCTTGCACTTGAATCGATTCACTATGAGGAACGCCTGCGCTACCATTTTGACATCAATGCCCATACGCTTCAGCTCCGGGTTCCTCCGATGTCCGTGCAGTTACTGGTTGAGAATGCGATCAAACATGGAATTGCCAATCTCCCGAACGGCGGTTCCATCACTATTCAGTCCAGTCTGCTCAACGGAACGCTTCGCGTCAGTGTGCGCAACACCGGACAACTCCACCAACCCTCTGTCCGCAATTCCATCGTGGATACGGGCATCGGATTGCGCAACTCACAGGAACGTCTCGACCTGCTCTTTCCCTCCCACTGCTCGCTCACGGTGCAAAATCTGAATGAAGAAACCGTTGAAGCCGCCTTCACAATTGCCCAAAATCCCGAGCACTCTCATGAAAGCTCTCATCGTTGACGACACCCGCCTCGCCCGCAAGGAATTGCGATACCTGCTCGAACAAATCGACGATATCGTCATCGTGGGTGAAGCCGCCCATGCCGACGAAGCGCAAGAAAAAATCGTAGCCCTATGCCCTGATGTTGTATTTCTCGACATCCAAATGCCCGGTAGAAATGGTTTTGAACTTCTTGAATCCCTGGACCGGGTTCCCGAGGTGATTTTCACTACCGCCTATGACGCCTATGCCCTGAAGGCATTTGAATACAATGCGCTCGACTACCTGCAAAAACCGATCCAGTTCGAACGCCTCGAGCAGGCCGTAGAGAAAGTAAGACTCTCTTCCACATCACCTTCGACAGAAGCAGACGCTGACACGCCCCCCAGCTCCATGCTCTCCTCCGATGACCGGGTCTTTGTAAAGGACGGAGATTTTTATTGGTTTGTTCCGATCTCCGACATTCGGCTGCTCGAAGTGGATGGCAGTTACACGCGCATCCGCTTTGATACGCACCAGCCCATGATTCCGAAATCCCTGAATCACCTGGAATCCAGACTCGACCCTCGCCTCTTTTTTCGAGCGAATCGCCAGCAGATTGTCAATCTGCGATGGGTGGACCAAGTCGCTCCCTGGTTCAGCGGAGGCCTCAAACTCATGCTACGTGGGGGTGAGGAAGTGGAGGTTTCCCGGCGACAGGCTTCTCGTTTCAAGGAGTTAATGAGCCTGTAGCATCGCGCACGCAACAGCCAACCCCGGCCGTTGCATCGCTGTAACAGCTGTCTCCATCCTGACATACGGTCAGGTGTGCAGCAGCCCTTTCGTTCAGGCGACCAGCTCGGCTTCAAGCTCCAGCATCTGCAACACCTCTTCCACCGCGTCTTCCACTTCCGAGGAGAGTCCGTCTCCATCCGTGAAATCCTTACCTTCCACCCCGATCAACATCAGGCGCTTGGGATTCTCTCCAACATGAAGCGCGAGGTCGAGTGAATCGGCGATTCCCGATACATGTATTGCGTAGTGAGGAAACCAGTCCCCACAGCCAGGACGTTCATGACTGTCGAGCCAGAAAATGTTTCCGGCAGGACCTCCAGTACAGGAGGAATCCACAACAATGACCACGGAGTGATCCTTCATTGCACTTTCAATCTCAAGGTAACCGCCGGACATTTCGAAGGCATCAATCTGGGGGGGACAACACTCCAGAAGTCGCCGAATCACTTCACTGCCAACGGCATCATCGTGGTGATGGGTACCACGGATACCCACAACCGCGATTCGGGGAGTCGTTACGTTTTTCATCTTTCGCACAGTGTTTGTGTTGGAGCGGCTGATCCCACGATGGATCCCATCGAAACAGAATCCGCCTTGCGTTGAATACAGCATACTCGCAACCCGATACAGAGTCAAAACCAAGGTAAAAATGCGTTTCAACTAGTTCGCAATACACTGCCGTAAATCAGATTTCCTAATCCCGATTTTACTGTCGATTGTGCGTGATAAATGTATGGACCCAAAACCGACAATTCGCCTTGCCGAATGTGCCAGATACGCTTGCACTGGTGCTGCATGAAACCCGAAAAAGCGTCCTTTGATGAACTGCATCCCACTTCGGGATTTTCTCCGATGGAAGAGACCTTGAACGCCGTTACTCACGGGATTGGAGCGCTGCTGGGGGTCGCTGGTCTTGTCATCAGTATTGTGCTCGCAGCCACAAACGCTGATGCCTGGCTTGTGGTCGCCTGTTCCATCTACGGATCGACCATGGTACTGCTCTACACCGCATCCACCTTGTTTCACGGTATCCGCTACCTCCCGGCAAAACGCGTGTTCATGATCCTTGACCACTGCGGCATCTACCTTCTGATCGCAGGGACCTACACCCCATTCCTGCTCGGACCACTGCGCGGACCTTTGGGATGGAGTTTTTTCGGTCTCATCTGGGGCATCGCGATTACCGGAATCGTGTGGGAGAGCTTGAGCAAAACGCATGGCGGTCTGCGCTCGTCACTGATCTATCTGGTCATGGGCTGGATGTTCGCAGGCGTGATTGTACAGCTCATTCCACGCATATCAGTCTTTGGACTGGTGATGTTGATCACCGGAGGAGTGGTGTATTCAATCGGGGTCCTTTTCTATCTCATGAAACAGATCCCCTTCGCACACGTCATCTGGCATCTTTTCGTGATCGCAGGCAGCACCTGTAATTTTTTTGCCGTGCTGAGCCTGACGCGCTGACCCTTTCATGCGCATTTCCTGGCTCTGCCGAGGGCGCACTTATCACCATCAAATCCCGAATCGCCGTTGAAATTGCTGGATTCCGGTGCTAGGGAAAGCGCCAATGTCGATTCGAGCATACATCGCTCTCGCACTGTGGTTTCTCACATTTGGCGTTCTGCTGCTGGATGCACACTGGGCAGCGCTCTGGCCGAGCATTGTGGCCGTCAGTACCGTGTTCCTTGTTCGACGGGCGATTACCGGCCTGCTCGCAGGTGCCACCTCGGCAATGATACTGCTGCATCAGGGAAATCCTGCATCCGCCTTTGTCGCCTTTTTCTCCGATCACCTGTTGCCCTCCCTGCAAAGTTCCTGGAATCTGAGCATCCTCATCTTCACCCTCCTGCTGGGCGGTTTTGCAGCTGTAGTCTCCAAGGGAGGAGGCATCAATGCCCTGCTCCACCGCTGGATTCACAACCAGCGCGCAGGTCGTCGAATGCTCATGGCAAGTGCCTATGGACTCGGCTTGGCCTGCTTCTTCGATGGATTGGCCAACAGTCTGCTCGTCGGACGAACCCTGCAGGAACCGAGTCGACGTCTCGGCATCTCGGGTGAGAAGCTTGCCTACATTGTGGACTCTACCAGCAGTGCCGTTGCATGCGTTGCGGTCATGTCCACCTGGATTGCCTACCAACTGTCCATGATTCGCGAGGGATTCACCCTTGCGGGAGTGGAAGCCACTTCAAACCCGTTTCACCTCTTCCTTCAGTCAATTCCCTACAATTTCTACTGCTGGTTCACGCTCATCCTGCTTGCGGTTGTCATACTCAAAGACTGGAACCTTGGCCCCATGCGACTGGCCGAAGCCGAGGCCCTGAACTCTGGGAAACCCGATGACGCTTCCGAGTCCCTCTCCGAAGCGCAGGTTTCCCACCCGGCCAAAAGTCTTCGCGCCATCATTCCCTTGCTCATCCTCACCTTTGGTTTGTTGGCTGGCCTCTACTGGGACGGAACCGGAGGCAACCTGTTTCCCCTGCACTTGTCCCGCGTTTCTGAAGCTTTTGGCAAAGCAGACGCCGCCCTGGTCATGCTTGTCGTGTCTTCCCTTGCGTGCCTCACAGCTGTGCTACTCAATGCACCCAGCATTCGCAAACAGGGCGTCAGCGTGAGTGCAACCTTCATGGAAGGAGTGCAACACCTGTTTCAACCGATCTGCATCCTCATCAGTGCGTGGATCTTCAGCAGTACCCTGGAACCCCTGCAAACCGTCAACGTGCTCGCAGCCATCCTGCAGGGACAGTTCCCAAACTGGTTGTTCCCTCTTGTGGTTTTCCTCACTGGTGCACTCATCTCCTTTTCTTCGGGAACCTCATGGGGAACCATGGGGGTGCTCATGCCCTTGGCCCTGCCCCTTGCGATTCATCTCTCCAACGCACCAGATGGTCCACTCGTCATCGGAACGATTGCCGCCGTCTTCAGCGGAGCAGTATTTGGTGACCACTGTTCCCCACTCAGTGATACCACCATTGTATCCTCAATTTCGTGCGGCATTGAACCCTTCGCCCATGTGCGCACCCAACTGCCCTACGCCCTTCTCGCAGCGTTCGTTGCCGTCATGGCTGGATTTTTGCCAACCGGACTGGGAACACCCGCACCCGCTTCCCTGCTACTGGGAGGAGCCCTGCTCGTGAGCCTTTCGTTCCTGTTTTCCAGAAATCAACCATCCCCCCATGCCTGATTCAGCGACAGACCAACCCACAGCTTCCCTGGAAGCCATAGCCCGGCGAAACATCCGACATTTCCTGATCTTTCGCGTCCTGTTCAATGCCCGATTCTACTATCCGGTCTTCGCCGTGATTTTTTTGGATTTTGGGCTGACGCTGGAGCAATTTGCCATGCTCAATGCCATCTGGGCAGCTACGATTTTGCTCGCCGAGGTCCCTTCGGGTTCCCTTTCGGATCTGATGGGTCGAAAATCCATGATGGTCTTCACTGCAAGCCTCATGGTCATCGAAATGGCAGTCTGGGCGTGGGCCCCCACAGGGAACCCCAACCTGCTGTTCTGGGTACTTGCCGCGAATCGCATCCTGAGTGGACTGGGAGAAGCGGCTGCCAGTGGCTCCGATGAAGCGTTGGTTTACGACAGCCTCGAAGCGGCCAACATGCAGGATCGATGGTCTCATGTGCTCGAAAGTGTCTCCCGCTGGCAATCCATCGGATTCATGGTCACCATGATTCTGGGAGCACTCGTCTACGATGCCGACCTGATGCAAGATCTGCTCAAGCTCATGGGGTTCAACCTGGTTGTGACTTCCGAACACACGCTTCGCATTCCCTTGTTCCTCACTTTCGGCACGGCATTGCTCTGCTGGTTCAACAACCTGAGGTTTGTTGACGTCAATGCACCTGACCGCCACACAGGCATCAGTATATGGGATGCAACCCGGCAGACCCTTTCAGCAGGCCAGTGGATCCTGCAGACACCCTTTGCCCTGATCATCATTCTTGCAGGTGCATTCGCCGACAGCATTCTGCGCATGTTCGCCACCCTGGGCAGCGAATACTACCGCCTCGTACAGTATCCCGAATTTACATTTGGGGTGATCGGTGCGGGAATCGCTATCCTCAATTTTATGGCCGCTCCATGGATCCGTCGCCTTGTCGATCACTTCAGTCCTTCAATCATTTTTGCATGCATTGTCGGATTGAGCATCCTTGGATTTGCAGGAGCATCGTTCGCAATCCCCTGGCTGGGTTTGGGCTTTGCCATCATCCTGTTCCTCTGCTTCTCCCTCGTCAGTTTTTCGATTTCCTTCTATCTCAACCAAGTTTCAAACCGCAAAATTCGCGCCACAGTTCTCAGTTTCAAGGGCATGGCGCTCAACCTCGCGTATGGTTGCATTGGTCTCGCCTATGCTCAATTGACCCGACACCTGAATGAAATGAACTCAGCCACACCTGACAGCCCTGACGTCTTTCAACAGGGCTTGGCCTATTTCACTCCCTATGTTCTCGTGGGCAGTCTCGTGGTCGCTGCGATTACTTGGCTGCATTGCCGGGATGTCAACTCCATCGCCCTGGGTCTAAAACAACAGTCCAAAGGGCAGAAGTCCGAATCCAAAGCTGAATCCTGATCCACCCGATCCTCAGTTGCACAACTCGCGCGGTGCTATCGATTCACCCAGTGTTTGAGAAACGTTGGGCGAGGACAAAATCAATACTTCCAAATCTCACGTTCCTGTGACCACCTCAATCGCAACTTCTGCCAACCCCGATTCCACCATGCCCAGCTTTGCTGCAGCAGCCCATGAGAGATCCAAAATCCGTCCCTCCACAAACGGACCACGATCATTGATCCTCACCACAACGGAACGACCGTTCCCGAGATGGGTAATGCGCGCATAGCACGGGATCGGCAGGGTTCGGTGGGCAGCGGTCATCTGAAAGACATCAAAAACCTCACCGTTCGAGGTGGGACGACCGTGAAATTTCATGCCATACCAGGACGCAATGCCCGTCGCACAATACCCCTCGGCACATTCGAGCACTTCGTAGCGCTGACCATTAACCTCATACGGACTCTGATTTCCCCATCGACTCGCTACTGTGGGAAGAGGAATCGGTTCTCGGATTTGTGACAGATCCACCTCGCACTCGGGCGCATGATCTCGCACGTCTTCGTTCGAAGAGAGCAGTCCCCATGCTGCGATGAGCATAAGCGCACAACTACCCCTCACTACCGCTGCCCCAGTTGCAACCTTCGACCACACCGTCCGCATTTTCAAAATCCAGATGGGTTCAGCTCAACACCGAGCGGTAGACCTGCGCATTTCCAGCCGCCATCGGCTCGACGGCAAATTCACGTAGCGCCAGCATCCGCCCACCTTCGCCAAGGGTTTTTCTCAGATCCGGCTGAGCCAGTAACTCCAGCATCGCATTCCGAATGGCTGTCGAATCTGCAGGCGGTATCAAGATGCCGTTTTCACGATCCCGCACGATTTCCGGAATGCCTCCAACCCGAGTCGCAATCACCGGTACACGCGCATAGGATGCCTCAATCAGTGCCACACCCAAGCCCTCCATCAATGCCGGATGAACCAGCACTTCAACGTGGGGGTATACGCTTTTGATGTCATCAACAAACCCCGGAAACTGCACTACATCCTCCAAGCCAAGCTGACGAACCTGCTCCCGAAGCGCATTCAAT
>JBEGIR010000099.1 GCA_040224245.1 Puniceicoccaceae bacterium
GTGTTGGAAGAAGGATATCAGGTGCTTTCGAAGGAAGAAAATGGACGGCTTGCAGCCCGTCAACAAAAGTTTATCAACAACCTTGAAAATGCTTTGATTCGCATCGAAAACAAAACCTATGGCATTTGCAGGGTTACAGGCAAACTGATTCCAAAAGAACGGCTGCGCATTGTGCCACACGCCACACTAAGTATCGAAGCAAAACTTCAACAACCCAGAGCTTGATTTTAAGCTTGCAGTGGAAGAGTTTTCCTATGAAAATCGCAACTAATATTCCCTTTTTGATCAGGCTTTAAAAGGCACCGGGATATAGTCAAAAATACTGGTGCGTGAGGGCTGACCAAATCCGGCTGCTTCACTTCCATCCTCTCCAAGCTCCTGAGCAAAATACAGCAACGTGGGGGAGGTTCCGAGGGTGGCAGAGAGCACCATCAGAGGCAGCCCGCGAAACGCATCTCCCGCAAACTCGGGTGACGCGATGCGCTGCTCATCGTGATTCTCCAGAAAATGCAGCATGTGATGTTCAATGTCTGCCTTGGCATCCTGAATTTCAGCGATACGCATGGGATCAGCCTCACCGTGCAAAATGGCCTTCAAGGTATCGTAAAGGTCCACCTTGTCATAGAGGTAGTCCATCTTTCCAATCTGCAGGTATTTCCGGTAAAGCTCTGGCTGATATACCTCTGCCAGCAGGAGCGCATCCGGTTTGCGCATCTTGATCGATGCATTCAGGTAGCTCCAGAACTCCACAGGTACCATCTCCGCCATGTCGAAACGAAATCCATCCACCCCGCGATCCAGCCAAAAATGCACGATGTCCCGAAACTTCTCCCAGGAGTTCGGCACTTGCTTGTCACTCCAGAATGCGTGGTGATGCTCATAGCCCAGCTCCGCATCGCTTTGCGGCAATTCGGGAAAATCGATGCTCCCGTCGGGACGCACCCCATAATTGATCTTTACAGTTTCGTACCAGTCGTCAGCAGTGGGTTTGGCCATCCGGGCACCGTTGCCAGTCCACTTCGCAGGATTTTCGTCAAAACGTCCGTCGGCAAGCACATGTGCAGTCCCTCCAAGCGGACGAAGGGACTCTGGTAAATCCGGAACTTCAAAGGCCTGCCCTGGAAGATAATAAAAATTGTTGTCACTCGCATATTCGACACTCACATCATCATTCATCCCAAAATCCACCACACCTTCAGGATTATTCAGCCCTTCATAACGGCGCGCAACGTGATTGGGAACGATGTCGATGAGCACCTTCATGCCATGCCGATGGGTGCGTCTCACCAACGCATCAAATTCGGCCAGACGCTGCTCCGGTTCCACTGCAAGATCCGGATTCACCTGATAGTAGTCCTTCACGGCATAAGGCGAGCCCGCACGGCCCTTCACCACATCAGGATCATCGGATGTGATTCCATAGCGCTCATAGTCCCCCACCAGCGCGTGGTGCAACACACCCGTATACCAGATGTGAGTGGTGCCGAGTTCGCGAATTCCCTCAAGCGCAGCATCGGTGAAATCCGCAAATTTCCCCACTCCATTTTGTGTTTTGGTACCCCAGGGAACCCATTCGCTCTGGGTGTTGCCAAAGAGACGCGTAAACACCTGATAGATGACAAGCTTCTCTCCGGGATCGCATTTTTCCGCATCAGGTTCAGCAGTGAGTATCGACGGTTGCCATGGTACAACTGCGGCGACAAGAAGCGTGCCGAGCATTGCATGGGAAGTGGATCTCATTTTTGTCCGCATTGTCATAAATGGTGTTGCTCCCGAAGTCTATCTGCGCAGCTCCAGAATGAGTGGCTGCTGCGGGGAAAGTGTAAGTGCTTCACCCAAATGCACTTCTTTTTCATCGATCACATCGTAGGCACTCTGGTAGCCGTTCAGGATTTCATCAAAACGCGCAAGGTCGAGCCTGTGAACTTGCAAATTTTTGTTCAACACCACCATGACCGCCGAATTCGGATCGTGACGAACATAGACGTAGCATCCTTCTTCCGGACCAAAATGCACGAGATCTCCGGTATGGATCACGGGCTGATTCTTTCTCCAGCGCAGCAGTTTGCGGGTGAACTCCAGATTGCGTGCCTGTCGCTCCGAAAGGTTAAGTCCGGTGAAGACATTCGTCACGTCCCCTTTCCATCCCCCCGGGAAATCATTGCGGATGTGTCCATGACTGTCGCTCTCATAGTGCGTCATGAGGATTTCATCACCATAGTAAATTTGTGGAATGCCGCGCATTGTCATCAGCCAGACAAATGCATTTCGGTAGGCATTTTCATCACTCCCCACCTCCATGTAATATCGCGGAGTATCGTGGTTGCCAAGAAAGGTCACCAGATTCATTGGGTCGGGATATAGAAAATCATTGGAGAGTGCTTCGTAGAGGCGCATCAAGCCCTGGCCCCAAGCCTCCTCCTGCTGGAACGCATCCTTGATCGCCTGCTGCATCGGAAAATCAATCAGCGATGGAAGGTTGCCCTGATATCCATCCTGATTCACCTTGCCACGCTGCCAATAGGCCAAGGTGAGTGGATTCACCGACCATTCCTCGCCGGTAATGGTGAAGTTCGGATACTCCTCAAGAATGCGTGCGCACCAGCGGGACATGGCGTGTTTATCGGGATACGGGTAGGTATCCATGCGGATGCCGCCCAGACCAAGCGTTTCGATCCACCAGATGCTGTTGATCGTCATGTAGTCTGCGAGCAAGGGATGACTGAGATTGAGATCGGGCATGGAGGGAACAAACCATCCTTCCCGCATGCGAAGGGTATCCCGTTGCGATGCGTAGGGATCCTGATTGGTCGTTCGCAGATGATTGGTTTCCTGATAGGATTCAACATGGTTGATCCAGTCTGGATCTGGAAGATCCTCCATCCACCAGTGATACAGTCCGCAGTGGTTGAGCACCATGTCCATGATAAGCTTGATCCCGCGCGAACGCGCCAGCCGGGCCAGTTCCTCATAGTTCTGCAAGGTTCCCAGTCGGGGATCCACCTTATAAAAATCCGTAATCGCGTAGCCGTGATAGGAGGATTCCTGCATGTCGTTCTCGAGCACTGGATTCAGCCACAGGGCCGTGATGCCAAGGTCCTGCACATAGTCGAGATGCTCGATAATACCCGCAAGATCTCCACCATGACGCCCGTAGCGTTCGCCACGATTTACCTTGGTTTCCCGCATCCCGGGAACCGAGTCATTAGACGGATCGCCGTTGGCAAATCGGTCCGGCATCAGAAGGTAGATCACATCCGAGCTGTCAAAGCCCTTGCGCTGAGATGCGTTGGGATCGCGCAGTCGCAGGGAATACGCAAGGTGCTCGACGCTGCCATCCTTTGCGTCGTGCAGCTCGATTTCGAATTCTCCAGGGGCGGCAACTTCACCTACATGCAGGTATAAAAAGAGATAATTTGCACTGTTCACCCGTTCCACGCGTTCGATGCGAATCCCCTCGGCGTGAATTTCCGGGGTCTTTTTCCCCACTTCGGGGCCATACAGCATCAACTGAAAAACGGGTTCATTCATGCCAACCCACCAATGGGCGGGTTCCACGCGCTCAACGGAAGCGGAGTTCAGGGTCGTGAATACACAGAGCAGTGAAGAAAGGCAGCAGAGGATGAGTTTCATGGTCAGTCAGCTGGGATTCGAGAGAAAATTGAGTAGAGACAAACAGCCACTGGCATCATTTCCAGTGGCTGTTTAGGTTCGACAGAGTCGGCTGCGGAATTCGCTCTTGCCGATTTTCGGTTATTTGAACTTGTAGGAAATGCCGAGCGAATACTGGGCACCGTAGAGCTGATAGTTGCGAACCAGGCGGGTATCCCCGTTGTCCACGCCAAAGAGCGGCTCGTCCGTCAGATTGTAGGCCTGGAATGTGATCGACAGTCCATCAAACTTGCTTCCGTCCTGAAAGCTGTAACCCATCTGCGCGTCGACCACCGTTTCGGCCTGCAATTCGCGGAAGTTTTCGCCGCGAGGTCCAAAGGTGGAGATGTCGCCGCGATATTCCGAACGGTAACGACTGCTCACACGGGCAGAAAAACCTCCCTTTTCATAATACAGCGTTGTATTGACCACGTATTTGGACAGCCCCGGAATCTCCTGCGTATTGCCCGGTGAAGTCTCAATGTTACTCTGGGTCATCGACGCACCCACGATCAGCCCAAATCCTTTGAGCGCACTGGTCAACTTTTCACCCGGCATGGAGAGGGTCGCTTCCAAGCCCCAAAGACGACCACCTTCGCCATTGACCGGAGCCGTGCGATAGCCCTGGAAAATGGCAGGCACTACATTCGAATTTGTGTCGTATCCGGTGAAGTCACTCAGAACCTGTTCATCGTAGGTGTAGCTCACCAGGTCCTTATAGAAGGCATTCAAGGCCCAATACCCACGACCGTCCTCAAAATAATTCTCGTAGGTCAGGTCGAATGAATTGGAACGCCAGGGTTCAAGCTTCGTATTTCCACCGCTTCCGCTCCAGGGACTGTTCTGCACATCCGTGGAAAGGTAAAGTGCCTGATTGAATCCGTAGTTCGAATTCGCCCGCATGTCCACCATCTCCTGCCGGGCCAACTGACGCGCTGCACTGAACCGCACCTTGCGCCATTCGTCGAAGTTGAAGATCAGGTTGAGGCTCGGTACAAAATCCCAGTAATCATGCTGATCTTCCACTGCAATCAGGGTGACACCGTTGGCGGAAAATCCCGACGCACTCTGGTCCGACTTCACAACCTGCGCACCGATGTTTCCGGTGATGAAGCGTCCCCCACGCGTTTCCTTTTCAAAATCCGCCTGGATGTAAAATGTGGTCACCTTCTCGGTCACGTCGAAGTTGTTGGCCGCCTCATTGATGTTCGCGTTGGGGATGAGGTCATAGTATCCACTGTTCCACAGCGCGCGGGAATCGTAGCTATACATGCCGTCAAAACCGAGGAAATCGAGCTTGGTCACCCCGATGGAGGGTGGCAAATCTGCAGAGGTTGCACCATTAGGCAACGCCAGGAACCATCCTTCGAGTCCGTTCGGTCCCGCTTCCACCTCCCATTTGTTGCGACGCGTATAGGCGACCCCAAAATCAAGCCCGCGCAGTAGCCCGTCGTATTCGTGTTTTGCGGAAACACGGTACTGCTTGAGATCGTCCTCGGCGATCGGTCCCTTGAAGAACCCGACCTGTCCGCCCGGCACCTGATCGCCACCCCAGCCCTGCGGGCTGGAGAGTTTGATCACGTTCGGATCGGTGTAGTCAACGCTCGACGTGAAGCGAACCCCGTCGTCCGTCATGCGAAAGCCCAGACTGTCGGCAGTTCCCGTCTGATTTTCACCCGAACCGGAGTAGGTTTCCAAAACGTTGTCCTTGCGTTCCATCTTGGAGTTGCTCAGGTCAAGCTCGAGCACCCATCCCGAACCATCACCAAAGCGCAGGTTCCAACCAAAATTCTTCAGATCTGCATCCCGCCAGACGTTGTCATTGCGCATCACCGCAAACACATTGTTAAACGTACCCGAGGTCACCAACCCATTGTCTACAGTGTATCCGGGCTGCAGCTGAGCACCGCTCCACCACAAGGGGAGTTCCAGCCCGCGCAGGATCTGGGTTTCCTTGAAGTCCGAAATGAACACATCCAGCACCGTGTGGAAGTAGCGATTCGGGCGAAACTCAAGCACACCCATGTACGTCTTGCGCTTCAGTTCGCTCGAGCGAACAAAGGGTTTCGCTCCGCCGATCACAAAATCTCCGTCGCCGGTCTCCGGGTATCCCCAGGCTTCCCATTGCTCACCCTGACCCGCCTGATCTGTGTTCGAGTATCCGATCGCAATTCCAAGCGTATCATCCAGAAACTGGTCTGCATAGTTGAGGGAATACTTCATGCCCGTATCTTCAGAATCCGGATTGAGTTTCCCCAAGCTCGCTTTTTCGAAAAAAATGTTCGTCGCGAGCAGTCGCTTGTCCAGCGAGAGCGGACGGATGGTCTGCATGTTAATGGTCCCGGCCAATCCCTGACCGATCAGGTTCGGTGTTGTGGTTTTGTAAACGGTAACTCCGTTCATCAGTTCAGCCGGATACTGGTCAAACTCTACAGAACGGTCTCCCGAGGTGCTCACCTGCTGACGCCCATTGAGCAGACCGGTGCTGAAGTCCCCTTCCAGTCCTCGAATCACGATGCCCTGCGCACGGGAATTGATGCGCTGAGTCGTCAAGCCCGGCAATCTCGCAAGCGACTCGGCGATACTGGAGTCAGGCAATTTTCCGATATCTTCAGCGACGATCATTTCGACAATCACCGGTTGTGTTCGCTTCACAACTGCAGCGGCAGCGAGTGAGTCCGCAAATCCAGCTGTAACTTCAAAAGCTTCCAGTTCGTAGATGTCCGCTTCACTTTCAGTTGTCTGAGCGGAAAGGACCGATACGGCCGTCAGGCCAAGCAGCCCTGCCCAAAAGCAGCGCTGCCGAAAAATTCCCGACCAATTCGTGGGTTTCAGTCTATCAGAATTCATTTGTTTCTAGTGGTTTTCAGTAGGTACTCCCGCCTCCCTCGTGTGACCGATACAAAGCAACTCATGGGTGGGGTATAGAGTACGATACAAGTTTTTATGGAGTAAGCCGACATTCCAACAATGGGGCTGAAATCCCGGAACTTCCTAACTCTCGCACACCCCAACTTGCTTTACTAGGAGCGAGTTTTTGAGAAAACTGATATTAGTACGACAAAACTTAGCTCACCGCGCAGAGCATGCTTTTCGCCGATTTCCCAGTATGATCAAGAATGCTTTATCCCGCTTCAGAACTGGGTTTTGAACTGCGAGGTATCGATAAACGAGTGCGTAAATACCGGGCGATCCTCAGTGCCATAGTAGCTGTTGAAGGCTTCATAATCGATGAATTTTCCCTCATCCCTCGGATTTGCCCTCGCCCGCAAACGCGCTTTGCGCTCTTTGGGTTCGCAATAGACATACACGACACTCACGCGACTCTGCAGTCGCTCACTCACCTGCTCGGGCCAGTCGTCGATGCGCAGCTCACGTGTGAAGGGTCCGACAATCACCACGTCACAATGAGCGAGATTTTCTTTCGCAATATCAAACAACGTCTCGTAAATCGCCTCGCGAAAGTGCTCCTTGAACACCTCACTGTCGCGATCCATGGGATCATGTCCCGCCATTTTCAGTCCGGCCATCACCAGTCGCTCTGAACAGGTATCAATATCCAGCAGAACCGCATGCTGCGCATTTGCCAGTGCACGCGCGTAGGTGGATTTACCCGAACCCGGGCTCCCACAGATGATCGTGGCTCGTTTGGAATGTTTCAAAGCGGTGTGGAATCCGTTCCCTCAGGCATGAATGCCGATGGGAGCGGTGAAATTCTGTTGGAGATAGCGGATGAGCGGTTCGTCAGTCAGAGTTTTTCCACTGACAACCTTGACCCGTTCCTGACTGAAATAGCGATGTTTCATTCCAGGAACATGATCCTTCAACCACAGTATTATCGACACAATAGTACCTTTTTTAATTTTTTTTACAAGCAACAGATCCGAAAGCTGCATCACCCATGCTCACACAGGGGGTACACTCTACTTTTCCACCGGATTTGCCCGCAGGAAAGCATCCAGATCTTCCACTATTTCCACCGCTGCTCCCCATCGAATGCCGCACATGACCTCTTGTTCCAGCGCAATACCACACTTGCGTCGGGGAGCCGACTTCACGGCAGAAAATTCCACCTCGACCACCAGCTTTTTTTCGAACTCCACGATGGGACCGCGTCCTCCGCTTGTGTGATCCCGCATCCGGTCCTCAAGGCGCACGGCTTCCAGTTCGTCAACCCATGCAGGTGCCACCTTTACGATGGGCAGCCAGCGCTCCTGAACATCCTTCAGGCCCAACGTCCAGCTCAACCAGCCCGCCCCCCCTCTCGCTTTCTCTCCGTACATCAACACCATGCTCCAGGAACGTCGCGGACTCTGTTTTGCCGCATTCACACGCACTCTGAGTTCCCGCACCAGCGGTTCAAGCGCAGCATTCTGCTCAGCCCCCGGTGGCAGAGACTCCAGCAAGACCTGTGGACGGATGTTCCAGTCGTTCCCTTTCACAAAAACCTGAAGAAACAGCCAACGCTGCGCCTCACACATCCCATCAAGCACATCCGCGATCTGCGATTCAGCATGTTGCTCCAGGGATTTCATGCGTTGCGACAATCGCTCCCAGTCCACCTCCCTTCCATCAGAATCACCCGGCCACAGTGCTGCGATGCTCTCGGCGAGGTCTCCAATGAATTTCTGGCTGTGCTGCAGTTGCCAGGTCGAGATGCGCTCGCACAGCATTGCCTTCAGGCGAGTCGTTCGCACCGGCACTTTCGGAGAACCCAGCAGCAACCATCCCAATACCACCGAGTGCGCAGGATGCAACGTCTCCAGATACTTGCGAAGGTGCGTCCTTCGAATGGCATCGTCATTCGCAAAATATAGTGCTTCAAAAAGCGCAACTACCGGATCCTTCATCCGCGAGCGATGATCAGGATGATAGGAATCATGCATTCCACACCTCCTTCAGATCCAGAACGCGCAAGTCCGTCGACTCCTTTGCCCATTCCCGCAAGGAGTCTGCCGGACCATGCGTCACCCACACTTCTGATGCGCCCGTTGCATGGATGCTCTGACGCAATTCATCCCAATCACAGTGATCCGAAACCACCAGTGGCAAATCCACTCGCCGGGAACGCGCATGCTTGCGAACTGCATTCCAGCCCGATGCACTGCAATACAGCATGCGTCCATCCGGGTTTGCCTGCAATGGCAGTTGCACATGGGGTGGGTTCAACAACAGGGCAGCACGCTCCCTATTTTCCATCTGCCGAAACTCTGCGAGCGGGCGCACTTCCCCCAAATCAACGCCAAAATTTTCATAGACTTCGTTGATCGCCAGTATCGAGCTGTGGGCATAGAGCGGATGTTGCCATCCTGCTGCTCGCAACATTGCGATCAATCGCTGTGCTTTGCCAAGGGAATACACTTCGAGCAGATGTGCACGGTCCGCAAACTGAAGCATGGATTGAAGCAAACGCTCCAGTTCCCACTCCGGATTCGGGAATCGAAACAGTGGGTAGGCAAATGTCGCTTCGGTCAAAAAAACGTCACAGGGCACTGGTTCATAGTCTGCGCAGGTTGGATCTCCACCTCCTCGCTTATAATCACCGGAAACCGCAAGCCGACTCCCCCGATAGTTCAATTGCACCTGCGCACTGCCCATCACATGTCCTGCCGGATAAAAAGTAATCTCCACCTCTCCGAGCGTCAGACTCTCGTGCAAGCGCAGCTCCACCGCACGCTCACAATACTTCGCACCATAGCGCGCCCGCATCAGGGCATGGGTTTCCGGGGTCGCAACTACAGTTGTGTGCCCTGCCCGAGCATGGTCCGCGTGTCCGTGCGTCACTACCGCCGTCGAAACCACCCGAGCGGGATCCACATAAAATCCTCCAGGCTGGACCTTCAGTCCGCTGCGGTCCAGGCATGTCCACATTCTCGGGTGCATGCCAATCCATCATGTCGCCTCTGCTTGTCTGAGCAAAAAAAAACGGAAACGCCATTCGACGTTTCCGTTTCGAAAAAATGGGAAGTGTTTGAGCACTCAGCTGGCACGCTTGCGCTGCAGCCCGGAATCCAGGGCGTCGAGAAAAGCTTCCGTTGTCACCCAGTGCGCATCCGTCATCGCTTTGCCATGAATGCAGAGCGCAAGATCCTTGGTCATGGTTCCCGACTCCACAGTCTCAATGCAAACCGCTTCGAGATCGTGGCAAAACTTCACGAGATCCGCATTGTCATCAAGCTTTCCACGAAATTCCAGTCCTCGCGTCCATGCGAAAATCGACGCAATGGGATTGGTCGAGGTTTTCTTGCCCTGCTGGTGCTGACGGAAATGGCGGGTCACCGTACCATGCGCTGCCTCCGCTTCCATTGTTTTTCCATCCGGGGTCACAAGAGTCGACGTCATCAGTCCCAATGAACCAAATCCCTGCGCAACTGTGTCCGACTGGACGTCACCGTCGTAGTTCTTACAGGCCCAGACAAATCCGCCTTCCCACTTCAAGGCTGCAGCAACCATGTCGTCAATCAGGCGATGCTCGTATACCAGGCCCTCAGCGTCCATCTGCGACTTGAATTCGGTTTCGTAGACTTCCTGAAAGATGTCCTTGAAACGGCCATCATAGCGCTTGAGAATCGTATTCTTGGTGGACATGTAGAGTGGCCACTTCTTGATCAACGCCTGATTGAAACAAGCGCGTGCGAATCCGCGAATCGATTCATCCGTATTGTACATGCACAGGGCGATTCCATCCCCTTCGAACTGGTAGACCTCGTGTTCGATCACACTGCCGTCCTCGCCCTCAAATTTCACGGTCAGCTTTCCTTTTCCCTTGGTCAGAAAATCGGTCGCGCGATACTGGTCGCCGAATGCGTGACGCCCGATGCAGATGGGCTGATTCCAGGTTGTCACCAGGCGCGGAACATTCTTCATGATGATGGGCTCACGAAACACCGTGCCTCCCAGAATATTACGGATGGTTCCATTGGGCGAGCGCCACATCTGCTTGAGTCCAAATTCTTCGACCCGCGCTTCATCGGGCGTGATCGTTGCACACTTGATGCCAACGCCGTGCTGCTGGATCGCTTTTGCAGCGTCCACAGTGATCTGGTCATCCGTCGCATCGCGGGATTCCATGCCCAGGTCATAATACTTGATGTCAAGGTCGAGGTAGGGAAGGATCAATTTTTCCTTGATGAACTTCCAGATGATGCGGGTCATTTCATCCCCGTCCAATTCTACCACCGGATTGGTTACTTTGATTTTAGCCATGATTTGAAGAATAGTGAAGCTACGTTGAGCGAATAAAGAGGGCTTCCTTTGACCACGACCACTACGCGGACAAACGCTCCGGTATCTAGACAAATCCAAGGCTTCGCATCAATCAAGCATCATCGAGCCAACAAAAACAGAAGCACGGTTTATATGCAAAAGCAGTGGGATAAGTGCCTCATTCCTTCTCCGCAGTATGGATCCGGACTTGCCGAAACCCGTCAAAATCTTCAGTTTTGGCTCATGTCGACCGAACGTTTTCAACGCGCCATTGAGGCCTTTGACGCCCTCAACGCAGCGGACCCGAATGAGGTCACCGAACCCAACGGAAATTCGTTGCCTCGGGAATTGCACGACGCCCGTGCAATGAGCCGCTGGATCGATACGCTCTATCCCGATGCCCCTGAGGAGGTTCGACTTGCTGCCCGCTGTCAACACCTTTGCCGCTGGGAAATTCCCCGCAACACCTATCCGGAGGGACGTGCGGGGTATCTGAAATGGCGCAACGATCTGAAACAATTCCACGCAGATCGCAGCGAGCAGGTACTGCGTGAACTCGGATACGAAGAAGCCTTGATCCTTGAGGTGCGCAAGATGAACCTCAAATCCGACTTGTCCCACAATGCCAACGTGCAAGCCATCGAAGACGCACTCTGCCTCGTCTTTCTCGAAACCCAGCTCGAACACTACCTCGACCAATGGACCGATGTCGACAAGGTCATCCGCATCCTCCGGAAAACATGGGGCAAGATGAGTGAGATCGCCAGACGTGCCGCCCTCGAACTTCCGTTGTCGGATCGTGCACGCTCGCTCATCCAGCAGGCTCTTTCGGATCAGGATTAATCCCCGACTTCAGACAACGCCGGGAAATCGATCACTGCCAAACGTGTTCCAACGCTTTGCATTTGCGCTTTATCAGCAGTCGCCTAGCTTATTTGCATGACCACAAACCGCTCAACGGAAACCGTCGCCATCATCGGAGCCAGCGACAAGGAGGGCCGCTACGCCAAACGCGCCCAGGAGCTGCTCATCGAAAAGGGTCATCACGTGATTCCAATCAATCCCGTGAAAACCAGCGTGGGTGGGATTGACGCCTACGCCAGCCTTTCCGATGTTCCCGCCGACCGGCATATCGATACCGTCACCCTTTATGTGCGTCCCGAAATCCTCGAACGCCACCTTCCGTCAATCCTTGATCGGGCAGTGAAACGCGTGATTTTTAACCCCGGCACCGAATCCGAATTGCAACAGGCCGAGCTTGAGCAGGCGGGCATCCACTGCGAACAGGCCTGCACCCTCGTGCTGTTGCGCACGGGGCAGTTCTAGCCCATTTCATTCAAAATCCCGAATATCTGGTTCGCTCCGGTTGCAATCTGAACCTAGCCATCAACACTGCCATCCATGAACACATCCACCCGTCGCCAGTTCCTGTCCACCAGCGCTGCCTTGGGCGCATCCACGCTGTTAACACTGCCAGCCCACGCAGAAGGTGCATCCGCTCCTCTGGCACTTCCGAAGCTTGTCCACATGGTCTACTTCTGGCTCAAGCGTCCGGATTCGGTTGAAGATCGTGAGCAACTGATCCGTGGTATTCGCACGCTGGCCACTATCGAAACGGTAAGAGGACTGCACGTCGGCGTACCTGCCTCTACCGAGAAGCGCGAGGTCGTGGACAATAGTTTCCAAGTCTCGGAAATGCTGTTTTTTGACGATGTCGAAGGACAGAATACCTATCAGGACCACCCGATTCACCAAGCCTTTGTCGAACAGAATTCACACCTTTGGAGCAAGGTCATCGTTTACGATTCAATCGCTCCCTGAGTGACACTCCACGCAGCGACCAACACGGTATCACAGCGTTCACCTGTCACGGCGCCGCAGTACTCTGGCTTGCTGCATCTCCCGTTTTTTCTGCTCAAACTTGTCCTTCTTGCACGAGCAGTACAGGCAGAGATTGCCATGATATCGCAGGGAAATCGCCTCCCATGGATTAAGATTGCGGCGTATTCCGGTCTCCGCGAGTTCCAGCGCACGGGTGCACTGTGGTAACAGCTTTCCAAGAAAATTCAGGGATGGATCGATCATGGCATGTTCACGGGTTCGCCGCGAACCTTGGAAGAATTCTCGCCGAATTCAAGCTGCAACAGGCGTTTTTCACTACGAATGCACGAAGAGCAGATCACTGAGATTGACTCTGGAAAAACCTCCTCAGCCACCGCTTCTGAGGAAAATCCCAAACATCAGTTGCCCCGCGTACCGGGTCATTTAGGCCTCGTCATTTTCTCGAATTCCTGCTGGGTTTTGATTCCCACAATGCCTCACTTTTCCAGGTAATCGCCAACCCACTTTTACGCACTGCCATGTCACAACACAACACTCCATCAAACCGCGGCGTGATCTATGTTTTCTGGGGAGATCAGGCCAAAAAGGAACTCACCCGCAGCCTTGAATCCCTGAAACGACTCCACCCTGAGCTCCCCTACAAGTGCCTGGAACTGCCCGAACAGTCCACCTTGCTCGACAAGGCTCGCGCCATGACACAAACTCCATTTGAATCCACTCTCTTCCTCGATACGGACACCGTGGTGCTTGACCGGCTCGATTTTGGCTTCGAAAAAGCCGAACAGTTCGGACTTGCCTGCTGCATCAATGAGTGTCCCTGGGCACGTCGGTATGCCGACATTGGTGGGGATCAGATCGAATACAATACAGGTGTTCTCTTCTTTACCCGCCAGGCACTGCCCGTATTGGAGCGCTGGAGTTCCTGCTCTGCCAGCATCGATTCATCCATCGTGTTCTACCGGGACAACCAGAAGTGCATCATGCCCAAAAATGATCAGGCCGGGTTCTCGCAGGCAATGACGGACACCGGATTCAATCCATTTGTGCTACCGCTCAACTGGAATTTCCGTCCCTCCTGGCATCGTTCGATGTTTGGCCCCATCAAGGTTTGGCATGACCGTCGCGAGGTTCCGCTTGAAATGCAGTTCTGGAACGAGGATCAGAGCCATCCCGCCTCCATCATCAAATACGTGGAACTCAACAAATCCTAACCCTCATCCACCCGGACACCTGATCGCACAGCCATGAACATCCTTTTTTTCACCCACGCTGAACCCAAGTTTCTGCCCCCCCTCATTCTCGACGCAGATGCCTGTCTCTGTGGTCCCCACTACAATCCCCTGCGCCAGCAGGGGCGCTGGAAATACCTGAATACCCCACGTGGCACTTTTGACGCAAGTGCGCTCATTTCCAAACTTGGACCTTCGCAACAGCCCGATCTGATTCTGGTGCACGCCGACGCCACACGGGCATGCCTGCCCCAAAATCTTCCCCCACAGGTTCGCAAGGTTTTACTGGTGGGAGGGGCCACCCACATTCTCAAAAACCCACTGCAATCCATGATCTCCTATGCGTTGGAGCAGGAGTTCGAAACCGTCGTGGTCTGGAATCGGCACAATGCCCATTTTTTCAGGCAGTTTGGAATTCCAAATGTATTCTGGATGCCAGGATTGATCTTTCAGATTCCCAAAGTACAGGCAGCTCGGGAACGTCGTAACCAACTCTGTTTTTTTGGTCAACTCGGAGACTATCATCCACGCAGAAATCGCATCATCAAGGAACTGCAGCGCCACAAAATCCCCATCGTTGGAGGAAAACTCCCCCGAACCCAATCCCTCGAATTGGCAGCACGCAGTCTGGTTTCCCTGAATATTTCTCTCAATGGTGAACTCAACCTGCGCGTCTTCGAAAGCACCGCAATGGGAGCCTTACTGCTGACCGATCGTTTGACACCACACACGGGCTTTGACCTTCTCTACCAAGACGGAGTTTCGTACCTCGGATACGATGATGTCGAGGATCTGCTGCAGACCATTCATGAACTTTCGAGAAACCCCGACGGCGCCAGACAGATTGCTGCAAACGGAAATGCCATCACCACAGAACACTTCTCCTTTGAGGCCCGCCGAAAAGCATTCTTCGCCCTGCTCGAGAACCACGAAGCACCGTCCATCTTTCGCCTGGAGGATGAACCGCGCTGCCAGCTCCCGCCTGCCGAATCGGAGTATCGCGATTCTCTGGTGTTTCGACTCCAGCTCTATGAACTGCTTCAGGAGCTGCACCGCACCGAGGAGTCTGTCCGGGTACACCTTTCCCAGAGTGTCCACCCCCTCATCCTGTCCGATGCAGGAGATTTGAAGCGGTTATCGCAGCACCTCTTCATCGATCCGGCCTCCTTCGAGGATCACTGGAAATCTGCCATGCAGGAACTCCAAGTCATCAACCTGCATACTGCAGAGCCTGCTGCACTCAGCACAACCCGCTCCGACGTTCTGATCACAAGCATCGAAGACCTGCATCTTCCCGCTGTGCGGCAGGCTATCGAAGATCGAAATCAGCGATTTCTCGTCATTTCCGACTGGTTCACCGATCCCGATGCACGCGTCGAGCGAGCACTGGTCGAACGGGCATATATTCCCCACAAGGAGAGGGTATTTGGACTTTTCGAAGCGGCCTCACCCGATCAATAAACGCGAGGTTGCACACCTCCGATGCGATTCATGAGACACGGGGAGCGGAAAAAACGATCTGGTAATCCACCCTCCCCGATTTTCACTTTCAAGGTCAGTCCACAGCGAGGGCATCTTCCTTCAAAATGCGTGTTTGCTTTGTTGGGATACAGACGTCCATAGGTATTGCAGCCCAGGAAGTGTATTCCCAGGAACTTCTTGGTTCCAGTGTTGCAACCCTGCTGCCCGTTCATAAACCGTAAAATCGACACAAACGCCGTTTTCTTAACCCGCCTGGAACTGATTTCAACCTGCAGTGCCCCATGAATCTTCCAAAGATTGAATCCACCTTTCGCAAAGGTGTCCAGCTCTTGCAGAAGGCCTGCTACGCTGAGGCCATTGAACAGTTTGAATCCGTGCTGCAGGTTCTTCCGTTCCAGCTGGATGCCAGTTATTTCAAGTGTATCGCGCTGCTGAACCTCAAGCGTCATCAAGAGGTCATCGACTGCCTGCAGCCCGCCCTGAACCGTGCACCGGAGTCAACAGGTTCGCCACTTCAGGCAAACTGTCACAATGCGTTGGGCGGTGCTTTTCAGGCAATCTCCCGCTTTGATCTTGCCATTGCAGCATTCAAAAGGGCCTGCATGCTCGAGCCTGATTCGATCGACCGCCGCCTGAATCTGCTGCAATGCCGATTGAAGGCCGGACAGCACGACCAGGTCGAGGCAGAGTTGCGTTCGCTCGAATCCATCCACCCCGACCACGTGCGCGTCATCGCTGCAAGGGCCGAGCTCGCATTCCAGTCCTGGGATGTTCAAAGCTATGTTCAGCACATCCAACGTGCAATCCGTAAGCAGCCAACTTCCATTGACCTCATCTGTCAGTATCTGATGGCCTTGAACTATCTTGAGGACAAAAACGGTGTGACCTGCGCTGCAGACGAGCATATCGCAATCGGTTCCGCCATGCAGGTGCTGCTTCCCAGTCCTTCTGCCCCCGCTGAGATCGTCGAGCGTTTATCCTCAGATCCGCCGCTTCGAATCGGATTCATCAGCCCGGATCTCAAGCGTCACTCCGTCAGCTATTTCCTACTGCCCCTGCTTCGAGGACTGAAGTCCCGCTGCGATGTTCAGACGTTCTGCTACGCCACTGCCATGGTTGAGGACGAGGTAACCCGGCAGATTCAAACCCAGACGTCGGATTTTCGCCAGCTGCAGTCAAGCGAGCAATTTGACCAGATCGAAAAGGATCAACTGCACATTCTCATCGATCTCGCAGGTCACACGCACAGCAGTCACTTTGAAGCACTTGTTCACAATCGCAAGCTGGTCCCTTACTACGCTCACTGGATGGGATACCCCAATACGACCGGGTTTGCCTGCTTTGATTTCCGCATCGTGGATTCGATCACCGATCCACCTGATTCCAGCGAATCCTGCTCGGAACAACGCCTCTATCTCGATTCGTGCTTCCTCTGCTACGAACCTTCCGATGCGATTCCGGATGTCACACCATTGCCTGCTCTGCAAAAGCAATGGATTACCCTGGCCAGTCACAACAATCTGAACAAGGTCACTCCCACAATGCTCAACACCTGGGCCATGTTACTGGCACGGGAACCGCGATTCCGACTGCGCATCAAGAGTCCAATGGTCACTGTGCCCAGGGTAGCATCGCGTCTACGCCTCGCTTTCGAAGAGCAGGGAATCACAAGCGAACGCATTGAACTCATCCCGGCATTTCAAAATGAATTCGATCATCTCTCCTCTTTCGCAGATGTCGACTTCACGCTCGACTCCTTTCCCTACAACGGAACCACAACCACGTTTGAGTCGCTGCTCATGGGTTGCCCGGTCCTCACCCTATCGGGCAACAGTCACCGTTCCCGGGTCTCCACAAGCATTCTCACTCATCTCGGATTGAGCGACTGGACGACGCAAACGCGCGAAGCCTACCTTGAGCGTGCCCTGAGCGCGGCAAATGAGCTGGACAAGCTGGCAGCCCTTCGCGCGTGCTTGAGGGATCGCTTGCTCAAATCGACACTTTGCGATGCCAACCGCTTTGCCCAGCATTTTCTCAACACGCTTCGAAATGCGGGAGTCGGCACGCCCGAAGCCTGAGATCTACCCTCACTCAAACGGGTTGTTTTCGGCTTTCTCCATTCCCAGGCATCACTGGTGCTCACCGTTTTGCATGCAACCATTCGGCCCGGTATCGACCAGATCCCAACACGATTGTGAAAAATATTTAAAACCCTATCGACTCACCTGGATCTACACATTTTCGCAAAAAATCGGCTAAAGTAATTCTCCGGATATCCGTTGATTGTGGCGTCAGCAAGAACGCTGGCGTGAAAGAAATCACCAAAAAACCAGAAAGGTAAAATTATGGCCGATATTACTCTATCAGCGGGTATCCGTACGAACTTGAATTCTCTTCGGGGAACCAACGATCTGCTGAGCCGCACGCAGTCACGCCTTGCCACGGGCAAGAAGGTGAACACCGCTATCGACAATCCGAACAGCTTTTTTAAGGCTGCTAACTTGACGGATCGCGCTGGCAAACTCGACGCTCGTCTCGACTCCATGGGTCAGGCAGTTTCCGCCATCAAATCTGCCGACCAGGCGATCACCTCCATGAAGGCGATCACTGAGCAGATGAAGGCGATTGCTGAAGACGCCAAGGGTGAAACCGACTCCAACGTTCGTGCCAACCTGGGTGCACAGTTCAATGAACTGATCGCACAGGTGAATACCCTTGCAAAGGATGCTGTTTACTCCGGTACCAACTTCCTGCAGGGAACTGACATGGACGCGAATTCCACGGTCAAGGGCAACCAGACCCTGAACGTGCAGTTCAATGAAAAGCTCGATGAATCCACGCTGCAGCTGCAAGGCTTCAGCATTGGAAACGAAGTTGTCAGCACTGCGCTCTCCATCACTGGTGGTGAAAGTGGTCTGACCAACGTCACGATCCAGGGACACGTGGATGGAACTGCAGGAACCGGAAGCGCCAATGCGGTTGACTTCGCAGGAGACGAATACGCGGATTCCATGAATGTGATCATCGCCAACGTGGAAAGCTTCGAAACTCAGCTCGACGCTGCTTCGAAAGCACTCGCGAACAACCTGAACATCATCACCACCCGTCAGGACTTCACTGCAAAGCAGGTGAACATCCTCCAGGAAGGTGCTGACAAGCTGACGCTTGCCGACTTGAACGAAGAAGGTGCAAACCTCCTGTCCCTCAACACTGCTCAGCAGTTGGGTATCAGTTCACTGTCGCTCGCATCGCAGGCCAATCAGGCAGTATTGCGTCTCGTTGGATAACGGAACGACTCTCGCTGGTGATCCCATCACTGGCAATCAAAGGCAGGGTTCGAAGGACCCTGCCTTTTTTGTGTTTACATACTGCATACTGGATGTGTGTGCGCCTCAAACAGTTTCCCTGTTCCCTCAGAGGTTTTGATTGTCATTTGCACACCAAATCACACAGTTTGCCAACATGGCCGTTCCACTTCTCGACATTCCCCGACACAACCGTCCCTACTTCGACCGCATGAAGGCGGCATTCGATTCCTTCATCGAATCCGGGCAATACATTGGTGGCGACCATGTCGCCGGATTTGAGGCCGAACTGGCCGACTATCTCGGTGTGAGTGACTGTATCGCCGTCAGCTCGGGCACCGACGCGCTGCTGCTCGCGCTCATGGCTCTTGACCTGCAACCGGGTGACGAGGTGCTCTGCCCGTCATTCACTTTTTTTGCAACGGCTGGCACGGTTTCCCGACTCGGTGCGATTCCGGTCTTTGTCGATATCCTGCCAGGATCCTTCAACATGGATCCCTCTGATCTTGAGGCCAAGATTACCCCCAAAACCCGCGCCATCATTCCTGTTCATCTGTTCGGTCAGTGCGCCGACATGGATGCCATTCAGCGCATTGCCTGTTCGCACGATCTTCTCATCATCGAAGACTGTGCCCAGGCGATTGGGGCTACCTTCAAGGGCAAGAAAGCGGGAACTTTTGGCATTTTCGGCTCCTTCAGTTTTTACCCCACCAAAAATTTGTCCGGGTTTGGGGATGGGGGCTTTCTCTGCACTCAAAACGCCGAATTCGCCCAAAAAGCGCGCATCCTGCGCATCCACGGCATGGATCCGGTCTACTACCACCACATGGTGGGTGGAAACTTTCGCTTCGATCCCGTGCAAGGCATGTTGCTGCGCATCAAACTTCCCGATATTGACGCACAAAACCAGCAGCGCGACGCAAATGCACGCCACTATCATCAGTATCTCGGCAATCATGCCCAGGTGGCGACCACGTTCGATGCTGCCGATGCCTCGACACGCATCATCCTTCCGGAAACCCACCCGAACAACCAGCATACCTGGCACCAGTTTACCATCCGTGTCACACAACCCGGCGAGCGCGACCAGCTGCTAAAGTGGCTGCGTGATCGCCAGATCGGTTGTGGTGTCTACTATCCACTCGGGCTGCACCAGCAGGCGTGTTTCCGATCCGTTGTCCCTGAAAACAGCTGTCTTCCTGCCACCGAAACGGCCTGCTCTCAGGTGATCAGCCTTCCCGTTTTCCCTGAACTGACCCAGAGCGAACTGGACGAGGTCTGCGAAGCCGTGCTCAGTTATCTCAACACCTAAAAATCCCACCTCTGTGCTGCAGTACCTACAGATCCAGGATCTCGCGCTGATCGACCAGACCACGCTTGAGTTTGATGAGGGGTTTACCTGTATCACCGGGGAAACCGGTGCTGGCAAAAGCGTACTGCTCGGTGCCTTGGCCATGCTCTCGGGCAATCGTCTCGACCGCACCATCATTCGTCACGGGCAGGATTTTGCGAAGGTCGAAGCCACAATTGCCATTGCACAACCCGACCGGATCAATGCTAAGCTTCGCGAACTCGAGCTGCCCGAATGCGAGGATGGAGCCTTGCTGCTATCCCGCACACTGCATCAAAAAAAACTGCCCAAAATCCAGGTCAACGGTGCACTGACCACCTTGGCAAACCTTTCAGAACTGGGTGAATACTGGATTGACTTTCACGGTCCGGGCGAACCCCAGAAATTGTTCAAGGAAAAATTCCAGCTGGAATTGCTCGATCTCTTCTCCGCTGCATCCGAAAAGTTCGCAAGCTACCAGCAGGCCTATGACGCATGGGTGATGCTGACGCGCAAACTCGAAGCCCTGCAGCGCGAGACCCAGCTCAGCCCGGACGAAATCCACTACCTGCAGGATCAAATCCGCAAGATTGAGGAACTCGGCGTCGATGCGGACAGTCTCGAAGCACTCGAAGCGGGATTTCAGCGCATGAGCCGCTCCGAGGAATTGCTGCAGCTCCTGCAAACCCTTCAGCAAGCCCTCTTTGAAGAAGGCGGTGCATCGGAAAAACTTGCAACCGCCATCCACCTGTCCGCTTCCATTCAGGAAATCGACCCCGGAAGTGAGGCGATCTGGAAGCGCCTGGAGTCGCTCTCCATCGAACTGGAGGACCTGAACAGCGAAATCGCAGAACTGGCCGATGCTGCCAATCTCGATGAAGTCGCGGTCGAGGAACTCAAATACAAGATGGAACTCTGGATGGACCTCAAGCGCAAGCATGGCAAGAGTTCTGACGCAATTCTGGGCGCAAAGTCAGAGATGGAGGAACGACTCGCCACCCACGGCGACATCAAAGCCACCCTTGAGCGACTGGAAGCGGAAAAAAGTGCGGCCCTCAAGCGCACCATTCAGCTTGGCACCGAATTGAATGCCATTCGGCAAAAAGGAGCTACACTGCTCTCCCAAAAGGTCACGGACAATCTGCACAAGCTGGGATTCAAAAAAGCCTTGTTTCAGATTGAACTGATTGCCGAACCCGAACCCACCACGCATGGAACCAGCCGCTGCCAGATGTGCTTTGCTCCCAATCCTGGGCAACCCTTGCTGCCGCTCAACAAGATCGCTTCGAGTGGGGAAACGGCGCGCGTCATGCTCGCTCTGAAAACAGTGCTGGCCGACTTCGATGCAACTCCCATTCTCGTCTTCGATGAAGTCGATGCCAACGTCGGAGGTGAAATCGGCAAGGCCGTCGGTCGAGAAATGGCAGCTCTTGCCCATCAGCATCAGGTCTTCTGCGTTACCCACCTGCCACAGGTCGCTGCACTTGCCGACGAACATTTTGTAGTCGTCAAGTCTCAGACCGACGATTCCACACAGGTCACCATTGAGCACCTCGAAAGCGACGGTGCCGCACGCGTTCAGGAGCTGGCGCGCATGCTCGGTGACCGTGAGTCAGATTCCGCACTCAACCATGCTCGGGAATTGCTGGCCAAGGGTTGATCAAGGCAATTGCCGTCTGAAAATCCTTGCATTCCCATCCATTTCCGCGTCTAACAGCCGACCGTTTCGCACTTGCGCGGTGACCAATCTTTACCGCATGATGCACGGATGCAGCAGCACGCTGCCAGGATTTCACCATGTTTTACGACGAACTATCAATTCAGCTCAAGGCAGGAAAGGGAGGCGACGGATGTGTCAGCTTTCGCCGCGAGAAATACATCCCCAAAGGCGGACCCGACGGAGGCAACGGGGGACGGGGCGGCAGTGTATTTGTCATCTGCGATGAAAACATCGGGGATCTGCGCGAATACCACTTCAATCCAAGGTGGATCGCAGAAAATGGTCAACCCGGCCGCGGTCAAAACCAACACGGACGCGGGGGAAAGCATCTGGAACTGAAATTTCCGGTTGGAACGATCTTCAAACATCCCGATACCGGGCGCATCATCGCCGAACTCAATGAACACGGACAGCGCATCGAACTGCTCAAGGGCGGAAAGGGTGGCAATGGTAACTCCACCTTCAAGTCTTCCACCAACCAGACACCCCGTGAGTTCACCTACGGCACGCCTGGACAGGAGGGCGACTACGATGTGGAAGTGAAGACCATCGCCGATGTGGGGCTGGTCGGCTTTCCCAATGCGGGAAAGTCCACCCTGATCGGTGTGCTGACTAACGCTCACCCCAAGACCGCACCCTACCCGTTCACCACCAAACAGCCTTCGGTGGGACTGCTCGAGGATGAGGCCAATTTTCGCCGTCTGCGCATCGGTGATATCCCGGGCCTGATCGAAGGGGCCAGTCAGAATCGTGGACTTGGCCACAAATTTCTTCGCCATATTGAGCGCTGCAAGGTGCTGGTGCTGCTCATCGATATTGCAGCTGAAGATCAGCGCGACCCATGGGAAGACTACAAGCAGCTACGCAAGGAGATGAAGCTCTACTCCCCCGATCTTCTCGACAAACGCCAGCTTGTCGTGCTCAACAAAACCGATCTGCTCGAAGATGAAACCCCCATTCAACGTTTCAACAAAAAGCTGCGCCGAAAAGCACTCTGCATCAACTGCGCGGATCATGCAGGTATTCCCGAGCTGATCGACCGACTTTTCGACGAGGTGGCAAAGGCAGATGCAGCCGCCGCAGATTTACAGGCATGAAGGCACTCGAAAACGCCACAACCTGATCTTTTTCCGACTGTTCGAAACCGGATCGCTTTGCGTTACTGAACGACTTGCGCTGTGCTGACTCTGACCCGAAATTTGGTCGAGCTTTCAACGCCTGTTGTCCTATGAATTCACTCCATGTTTTCCCATCGATCTGCGTCGCACTTCTCGCGCAGCTGCACGCAAGCGCACTCGAACTGCCCCAAAATATTCCGTCGTCGTCGGTGCCGGAAAAACAGGTACACCACGTTGACACGCTCAATATTCATGACCCTGCCATTCTCGCCGACCCTGTATCCAGGCGCTACTACGTCTACGACAGTCTGCATGTGGGGCACCCCATGGAAAAACTAGAATCGCCGACAGGTGCTGCTGGCGTCGAGGGCTATTGGAGCGAGGACCTGGTGCACTGGCATGGACCCGAACTTGTCTATGCCATTGAAGCGGATTCCTGGGCAAATTCTGACCACGCCCCATGGGCACCCGAAGTGAGCTACTATCAGGGCAAATACTACCTTTTTCTCACGTTTCACGACTACGATACCATCATCGATTCCAAGCCGGGGCGCCCCACTATGTACAAGCGGGGTTCGCAGATCCTGGTTTCCGACTCCCCGTTGGGACCCTTCCAGCGCATGCACAACCAGGCCCACACACCCGCAGATGAAATGGCACTGGATGGAACGCTCTATGTCGAAGACGGACAACCCTGGATGATTTACTGTCACGAATGGGTGCAGATCGGTGATGGTTTGATCAAGGCCATCCGACTCTCCGATGACCTGTCTGAAACCATTGGTGAAGCCATCACACTGATCAACGCTGCCGATGTGGAGTGGACCGCAAAAGTCTCCGACTATGGTGGCGTCACTTCCCGCGCAGTGGTCACGGATGGCCCATGGCCTTACGTCTCAAAAACAGGGAAACTGATGCTGCTTTGGTCCAGCTGGAATATTGACACGCAGCAACGCTACACCACATCCCTCGCTTTCTCGGACAATGGAAAGCTCACGGGCAACTGGTCCCACCGTGAGGAACCGCTCATTGCCGGAGATCGCGGACACGGCAACCTCTTTCGCACTTTTGACGGAGAGTTGATGATGGCCCTGCACCGCTACTTTAACCAGCCTCACACGCGCCTGCAGATCTGGCGCATCGAGGATCTGGGGCACGATCTTCGCATCATCGAACAGGCCTACGGTCACCGCTGAGCAGGACCCTCGCAAAGCTTCAGCCGTTTATGGCAAGAGATTGTTTCACAGCGATGATATCCTGCCGAACAGGGTGAGGTTCGGTATGCTCGAACGCAAATCGATCCGCATATTTGACACCCGCTAGGTTCGTTCTACGGTAGGACCATTCAGTTGCATCGTTTCGAGTTACGCTCCATCCCATCTGGCGATGGAATGACAACAGGCGATGTCCACCCAACTTTCGCCGATTCAACACCTGTCGGCAACGGTCTCGCTTCTGCATTCAGCCCATCCACTGTTACAACCCTGAATACCGTTTAACGATTCTGTTCACTGATGAAAAAAATACCGCTGCTTCTCGCCCTCTTGACCACCTTAAGCTCCTCGCATGCGCAACTATACGTCGACATCGTGGAGAAGGGCAGCGATGTGGTGGCAACAGCACACGGCTCAATAGATATTTCCGCACTAACCATCATCAGTTCTGCGATCGGCCCACCACGAATCTACCCTTCGCTTGCCTCTATCACGTTTGAAACGCTCAACACTTCGACCAACTGGGTCTATAGTTCCATCAATGGACCGAACAGTTTTGGTTTATCGGGCCAAACCAATGGAACCGCTTCGCCGGGCAACGATACGCTCAACTTCACTGGCAACAACTATCTCACCTTGTCCCGAACCTATGAATCCGGCGATCCGCTATATGCCGTTGTAACATTTCCGGGAACAACAATAGCATCATTGCAAATGACCAACGGCTCCACCTACACTTGGAATTGGGGAGGACTGACTTCCAGCGAAAGCATCATCATGCGTGTTGGAACTACGGCAACACCCACGGTGCTGGTCTACGATTTTCCAGATACAATTCGATTAGGTGACTCTATCAATGTTAGCCTTAAATCATCAGCTTTCACAGGGATTAACCCGTTGGTCTATTCGCTCTCCGGTAATGTACCCGCAGGCGTTTCGATTTCCGGCGACCAGATCGTCGGCACTCCCACCACTCCAGGCACCTATGCCTTCACCGTCACCGGTGCTGATGACGAAGATTCCGCCAGCGTAAGTCTCAGCCTGACCGTGCTCGAAGCCTCCCTCTCGGTGAGCGGATTTCCAGCCACCATCACGCTCGGAGAATCCATCAATGGCACCCTCCATGCACAACATTTCGATGGGTCGGTCACCTATTCGCTCTCAGGAGATGTCCCTGATGGGATTTCGATTTCCGGCGACCAGATCGTCGGCACTCCCACCACTCCAGGCACCTATCACTTCATCGTCACCGCAACCGATGGAACCGATTCAGCCAGTTCAAACCTCAGCCTGACCGTGGGCAGCACCGAGAGCTATCAGCTGTACGCCAATACCGAAAGCTACCAGTTCTACACTCTCAATGAAAATGCAATCATCCCTGAACCGGTCAGTTACAGTGTGATCGGTACGCTGCCCAGGGGATTGCGCATCGTGGATGGCGCCTTGCAAGGGGTCACTCCCGACCAGGGCACCTACACCTTCTCCATCCAGTTGAGCAATGGCATCTACCAGAAGCGCCTGAACTACACACTTGAGGTAATGGCTCCCACGCTGCAGCCGATTTTCACAGGCATCACGCTCAACGGTAACTTTCAGCCCACTACCCTGCTGGAATCCTCCACCCATACCCGCCCCGCTGAAACCGCGCTCTACGTCGCTGCAGTGCCGGTCAATGAAACACTCGAATTCGCTTTCAGCTGGGACTTCATCAAGGGAGATTTCAGCTACCGCATCGTCGGTGGCTCCCTTCCTCCGGGACTCTCCCTCAACGGTGAAACAGGCCTGCTCTCCGGCATTCCCACCAAACCCGGAAGCTTCACCTTTGTGGTCTCCGTCAAGGATTGGCGCGGTCGCGCATTCCAGTGGATCCAACTCGAAGTGCAGCCATAACACTCCCGAACTACAGCGCATCCATTTCCGCACCGTCACCGATAAAAGGCAGGGTGTAAGAGAAAGCCTTTGGCTATTCGACAAGTGCAGTTGCGCTGCTGTACGCATTTGAACGACTGACGCCAGACTTGAGTTTCAGCAGTATTTTGGAGAGACTGTCCACGTTTCCCCAATACCCCCCATGAAACCATCCCGTTTGTTGATCACCGCCGCGCTCGCGTTTGCGCTCAGTCCCAGCTTTGCTACCATGCACTCCCATACCCCACTTGGAATCTTTGAACACCATCAGGATGTCGGTGACCCAACCACGCCCGGCTCAGCTCGTTACGATGCCGACACCCAAACCTACACCTTGACTGGTGCTGGTGAAAACATGTGGTTTGGCGAGGATCAGTTCCATTTTGCCTACCAGAAGCTCAAGGGTGACTTTCTCATACGCGCTACGATTGAATTTGTGGGCAAGGGGTCCCACGAGCACCGAAAAATCGGCATCATGGCGCGCAACGACTTATCCGCAGCTTCCGCCCACGCCAATGCCTCAGTTCACGGTGATACATTGACTTCCCTGCAGTTTCGCACGGCAGAGGGGGCCGATACGCAGGAAGTCCAGTTGAGCGTGTTCCACCCCACCGATATTCAGTTCACGCGTAAGGGAAACGTATTCACTCTCTCCGCTGCTGTCTTGGGTGAGGATTTCAAATCGGTAAGCCAACAAGTGGACCTCCATGACGAAGTGTATGCAGGACTCTTCATCTGCTCCCATCTTGCAGACACCACCGAAACTGCGATCTTCCGCAATGTGCGCATCATTATTCCGGCAGAACCGGATTTTGTTCCCTACCGGGACTACCTCGGCAGCCACATCGAAATCCTGAACGTGCACAGCGGACACCGCCGCATCGTTCACAGTGAAAACCGATCCCTGCAGGCACCCAACTGGACTCCCGACGGGAAATTCCTGATCTACAATGCAGATGGGCGCATGGTTCGTTTTGACCTGGCCAGCGGCAAACCGGAACCATTGAACACGGGTCCATGCATCCGCAATAACAACGATCATGTTCTGTCATGGGGCGGTGCCCAACTCGGCATCAGCCATCATGTGGAACCCCATTGGACTTCTGTGATTTATACCCTGCCTGTCGACGGCAGCGACGAACCGACGCAAATCACCGATCCCTCCCGTGGGCATTCCTATCTGCATGGCTGGTCACCGGATAACCGCGAACTGCTTTTCACTGGCGAACGCAATGGACAGTATGACATCTGGAAGATCAACATCGCGACAGGCGAGGAAACGCAACTGACGAATGAACCGACGCTGGACGACGGAGCCGAATACTCCCCCAGCGGAGAATGGATCTATTTCAATTCCGTGCGCACCGGCACGATGCAAATCTGGCGTATGCGCGCCGATGGCAGCGATCCGGAACAAGTCACTTTTGATGCCTACAATAACTGGTTCCCTCACATTTCACCCGACGGAAAGTGGATCGTCTACCTGGCATATCCGCCCGACATCGACCCGACGGACCACCCGTTCTATCAGCATGTGTACCTACGCCTGATGCCTGCAAAGGGAGGTGTGCCGCGTACCATTGCCTATGTCTACGGTGGACAGGGGACGATCAATGTGCCCAGCTGGTCCCCGTGCAGCCAGTTTGTCGCCCTGGTGTCGAACACCCGGATGGACGACTCCCTGGCAAATGACTAAACGCTAAAATGCCGCTGAATATCTGCTCCTGTGGAGGAACTCCACGTATCAGACCTGCACAAGATGGATACGCTTGAGATTCGTTACCAGCACGGCTTGCGAGCCAGTGCGAATGCGATAGGATTTCGGTTTATCGCAACTGCACTCACCGCTAATTCGCATTTTCATGGTACCGCTTTCCATTCTCGAACTTGTTCGCATCACCGAAGCAACTGACGCCAGAGTTGCACTGGACCAGGCCCGCGATCTGGCACACCACGCTGAGACTTACGGTTACCACCGTATCTGGGTTGCCGAACACCACAACATGCCCGGCATTGCCAGTGCGGCTACCTCCATCGCAATTGCTCACATTGCTGCCGGATCGAAATCCATCCGTGTCGGTGCTGGCGGCATCATGCTGCCCAATCACCCACCTCTGGTCATTGCCGAACAGTTCGGAACCCTCGCCCGCCTCTTTCCTGATCGCATCGACCTCGGGCTGGGGCGCGCTCCGGGGACCGACCAAGCCACCCTGCGCGCACTGCGTCGCTCTCCCTCTGCAGCAGACACATTTCCGCAAGATGTCATCGAGCTGCAGCAATACTTTGCCGAAACAGAACCAACCGCACGCGTGCAGGCCGTTCCCGCCGCTGGGACGAATGTGCCGATCTGGATCCTTGGGTCCAGCAAATTTGGAGCGTCACTGGCAGCACACCTCGGACTTCCCTACGCCTTTGCATCCCACTTCGCTCCGGCACAACTGTTGTCCGCCCTTCAAATTTACCGCGACTCCTTTCGCCCTTCCGCTCAGCTCAAAAAGCCGTATGCCATGGTGGGAGTCAACATCATCGCGGCTGATTCTGACAACGAAGCCCGTCGACTGGCGACCAGCCAGCAAATGTCCTTTACGGATCTGCTGCGGGGAACACCAGCTCTCAGCCGTGCACCCATCAACAACATTGACGATTACTGGACTGCGTTTGAACGAGTCCGCGCTGGTCAGATGCTGACCCGCTCCATCTATGGCTGCCCGGATACGGTACGATCAGGCGTTCGTTCCTTAATTGAGGAAACCCGAGCCGACGAACTCATTGTGGTCAGCGATGTGTTTGACCATCAGGCCCGTCTGCACTCCTTCGAACTCATTGCCCAGGCCTGCAAGGATCTTGAATGAATCGCAAAGCTCTCGCCCTGTGTTCGACCTCTGGTCCCCGATGGCGACCTGCCTTATTGACGATGCCTGACCCAATAGGTGTCGGGTTCGCGCGATGAACGCATTATCCTTCCGTTCAGAAATCCGTCACGACTTCATACATTTCCCCGTCCGCAGTCTCAAGGAGCTTTCCGCCCTGCCGAACAATGGCTTGCCCGGCAACTGCCAGGATTCGGTCGATGATATCGCTGTTTCGATTGTATGCGGGCAACCCATCACGGGAGTAGTTGATGTAGGTGTCGTTGAAGGCTTCACTCCACTCACTGCGGCTCGGCATCTCATGCGTCAAACTGCGCGGAATGGCAGCAGCCCCATGAATCAGCCCCATCAACGCTCCACAAGTCGCAGCCTGATTGTCGCAATCATACCCGGCAGCCGTTGCAATTGCCACTGTTTCCAACCAGTCACCTTCCCCGTAGAGCATGGCCAGCACGCCTGCCAATCCGTTGATGATGGCACCCCACTCGGGCGCAGGAACTACAAAATCACCAACCTGATGATAGTATCGCTCATGCAGTCCCTTTCGCGCTTCGCGCCAATGCAAACCTTGCTCGTGCCACTGCACAAGCAAGTCGATGCCTTCGCGGAAGGGACTGTCTTCCGGAAGTGCATTGCGCCCCAGTTCAATGAGGCGATCCATGTCTTTTTCGAAATATCCCGCACTGAAGAGCGTGCCAAAAAACAGGTCAGGATGTGTTGCCCAGTCATCCGTCGAAATACGTGCCGCCCATACCGCACGATCACCGCCCTGCTTCGTCATGCCAGGGTAGAACACTCCCCAAATCTCAGTCGTGAGCTGGGAACTGATGCGATACCATTGCGATGAGTTTGCTTTGCTGCCCGTCGCAGGAGGAATCAGCCCCTCATCCATCAACTTGCGCGCAACGGCATTGCCACCCCACACAAACCGGTTGATGCTGTTCATCCATGCCTCGCGAACCTGTTCATAGTTCAAATCGAGTCCATGGGATTCCACCGCATGAAGGTAGACAAATTCGATGTCGCTGTCATCATCACTCCAAGAACCACCCAAAGCGTCAGCAAGAATGGGCAGATACGCCCGCCGATCCTCCAGATTCATCAATAGTCCTTCAGTTTCGGCGTCTTTCCACGTATAGTAGCGCTTGACCAACAGGGGCATCGGCTCGTCCTGATACATGTTTTCAAAGGGAAAACCAATGTAGTTTCCAGCCAACTGACCAATCCAATAACCTTCAATCGCGTCGCGCAGATCCGACTTCGAGATCACACGCTGCTGTGTTTCAGATGCACTTGCAATACCACAGGCAATGCAGAGCAAAATGATGAAAAAGGGGGGAGTAATTTTCATCCCTCATCCTGTATCTCCATACTTGCAAAGGCAAGATCGGATGGAATTCGTTTCCCTGTGTTCTTTGTGAGAACGGATGCATTCAGGAATGATAATTGCATGTAGAGCAGAAATCCCGGTTGACTCGCAAGTCTCATGCTCCAGTTTAATCAATAGAATGCAGGCACCACGAAGAGTGATGATTGAACGCTTGCTGGCCAGCCGCAAGCGCTACCGACCTGTTGCAGTCGCATTGCTTCTGGGATATCCGTTTCTCTTCGTTTGCGGATATGCAGTATTCGGAATGGGAGCGATCATGCTGGGCTTGATTCCCATTGTAATTGCAGCATGGGGTTGGAGCCGTAGAACTGCCTTACTTGCAACAGTCCTCACTTTAGTTGCACACTTGGTGTTCATCTCATGGTTCGACACGTTGGATTCAGTAGGTGCAATGAGCCTTTCCTACGTCGCTGCCCACGGACTCATCGCGTTGATGGCTGGATTGATTGGAACCCTTTTTGATCAATATCGACTGTTGTATGGCGATTTGATCACGGCAAGACGACTCAACGCAGATTTGGAAGCGTATACCCGGATGGTCGCCCACGATTTAAAGAACCCTCTGGCAAGCTTTGCATCCGGCACTGAGCATCTTCGCATGGAGTGGCAGGATAAATTGGATGCCGTTTCAATGGAATTATTGGATTCACTGGAGCAACAATCCCATCGCATGCTTTCGACCGTTGACGGATTACTCCGACTTGCGCTTTTCGAACGCAAACCTGTCCAGATCGTCAAAACCAATCCGGCTTTCCCTGCCAGACGGGCCTGGGAGGGACTGAGTCATCTTCGGAAGAAACAAACAGTTGAAGTAGAGTGGCCCGAGCAATGGCCCGAGGTCTATTGTTATCCAGCCTGGCTCGAAGAAGTGTGGGACAACTTGATGAGCAATGCATTAAAATACGGTGGAACTCCCCGTAAGCTCGTGATCTCCGCCAGTCCCGAAGGAGAGGATTACGTGCGGTTGAGTGTAGACGACAACGGGTCTGGAATCCCTTCCGAAGTTCAAAAAGAAATCATCCAGAAGTTCTCAGGGCGACCCAAAGTGAACGTCGACAGTTGTGGTATTGGGCTGATGATTGTGCAACGCATTTTGCATCGCTTTGGTTCCAGCCTTGAAATCAATCCAACCGTTCACTTCCCAACGGGAATGTGTTTCAGTTTTCGACTCCCGGTGAAAGAAGAACTGGTTCCTGCAGCTGAATCCGCAACAACCCAACGATCTTCGACCGTTTTTCAAACCCTTGTTGTGGGGTAAAACCGATTCCTGGATGCTGTTTACTTGATCGCAACGATAGCCCTAAAGGGCTGAAACAGGCAGAACAATCCATCCGAGGAAACTTGGATTTCTATCCCAACAACCCCGTGCTCCTACCGGAAAACTCTTGTTGCCATCCAGAGAAAATGGTGTGACATAGCGTTCCTCCAAAGGCAAAGACCATTAATTACCATGCTCGAATCACTGACTGACAAGATGAATGCTGCGCTTCGCTCACTGCGCGGCACAAACAAGCTCACCGAGGACAACATGGCAGAGGCACTCAAAGAAGTGCGCACCGCCCTGCTCTCTGCTGATGTGCACTTCAAGGTAGCCCGTGAGTTCATCAACAACGTCAAGGAACTCTGCGTGGGGCAGGAGGTGCTCAAGTCCGTTTCTCCCGGGCAACAGGTAGTGAAGATCATTCACGACGAACTCGTCAAACTGCTCGGTGAGGGAACCACCACCCTGCTCGACAAAAAACCGCTCAAGGTCATGCTGGTCGGCCTGCAGGGTGCGGGGAAAACCACCGCTGCAGCCAAACTGGCAAAGCTTCTCGAAAAGAAGGGGTATCGCCCCGGACTCATCGCCTGCGATATCTACCGTCCCGCTGCCATCGACCAGCTCGAAACCCTCGCAACCCACAATCAGTTCGCCTTCTACGGTGACCGCAACAGTCGCGACGTGCCGGGCATCGCCAAAAAAGGTCATGCCCAGCTGCTCAAGGGCAATGCAGACCTTTTCCTGTTCGATACCGCAGGTCGCCTGCAGATCGATGACAAGCTGATCCAGGAACTCAAGGATCTCAAAAAAACCGTTCAACCCGATGAGATTCTGCTGGTTGCCGACAGTGCCTTGGGACAGGAGGCAGTCAACGTAGCCCAGTCCTTTCACGAATCTGTCGGATTGACCGGACTGGTGCTGACCAAAATGGATGGAGATGCTCGCGGTGGAGCCGCACTCTCCATGAAATCAATCACTGAACTCCCGATCAAATTCATCGGAACGGGTGAAAAAGTGGAAGACTTTGAGGTCTTTCATCCCGACCGTATCGCCTCCCGCATCCTTGGGATGGGTGACGTGGTCTCTCTCGTCGAGCGCGCCCAGGAAACCATCGATCAGGATGAAGCCGAAGCACTCGCGGAAAAGATGCGTCGGGCAAATTTCAATTTTGAGGACATGCTCAAGCAGTTTCGACAGGTCAAAAAAATGGGGTCACTTGGTTCCATCATGAACCTGCTTCCCGGGATGAGCAACGTCGAGATCGGGGATGAGGAAAACCGCAAGATGGCGCGCACCGAGGCCATCATCCTCTCCATGACTCCGCGAGAGCGGCAAAATCCCAACTTGATCAACGGTAGTCGGCGCATGCGCATTGCCAAGGGATCTGGAGTGCAGATGAAGGATGTTAACCAGCTCATCAAACAGCAGACCCAGATGAACAAGATGATGAAAAAAATGCAAGGGGCCAAGGGTCGCAAAATGATGAAACAGCTCCAGTCCATGCAGGGACAGGGGGGAATGCCCAACCTTCCGGGCGGTGGTGGTTTGCCTCGCGGACTTCGCTGATGTTGAGGTTCAGGCCCGGGTCGGGACGCATGTCTGCATGATTGACAAATTTCATCTTTTTCGAGCGAAGTATTGACATCTCCATTTCAAGCTTTTTGCTAAAGCCTTTCTCAGTGTGTCAGGGTAGCTCAGTTGGTTAGAGCGTGGGACTCATAAGCCTGAGGTCGAGGGTTCGAATCCCTCCCTTGACACCATATTTTTCATCTCTCAAAGCTCCTTCTTCGGGGCTTTTTTTGTGCCTGATCCCTGTTTGCGGATATCACGGAAACGTCACGCTCTTCCGGGAATGAAAGTCAAAGATCCTTGAGCGCGAGGGAGAGCGACTGATCCCGCAGCAGCACATCCGATTCATTCAGGAGAGATTTGAGGCGTTGAAATTCTGAAGATTCGGGAACGGGAACTTCCGTCAGACCCTGCATCTCCATGGCGTTCAGAACGTGACTCACTGTAAGCGAATCTGGATCCTTGGCTGCAGTGTAGGACATCTCCCGGGTCCCGGCAGAACGCAATTCAATCAATATTCCCGACTGCACGAGCTGGTGCAGCAGATCCTTGACCAGTCGGCTTGGCATCTCCACTTTTTCCGCAATAGACGACTCAGACACAGGTGCCTTGCCTGACACAAAAGCCTTGATCACTACTGTGGCGATCTGTAGCGCGACAAGCTTGCGAAAGCGCTCACTGGCCTTCAGACAGTCTGGTTCCAGCTCATAGGTATCGACATTCTGGTAAGCAAACGAAATCTCAGCTCCCAACAGCATGATCAGCCAGCTTGTCTGCAGCCAGAACAGAAAGAGCGGCAGTGCTGCAAAACTACCATAGACCGCATTGGTGCTGGAAAACCAGAACTGCAGGTTGAGATAGAGTCCCTGAAAGAGCTGGTAAATCGTTCCAGCCGCCACTCCGCCCACGATTCCCGCAATAATGTTCACCCGAGTGTTCGGGATCACGACGTAAATGAACGAGAAAAGATTCCACAGAACAAAAAACGGCAGGATTTTCAGCCCCAACTGAATGAACTGACTGAACATGTTCAGGATTTCCACCTGCTCCGTCATGTTTTCCACTTTTGTGGCGATGTAGACATTGAGACTGCTGACAACGATCAAGAGTGAGGGGCACACGACCATGATCGCAAGGTAATCACTGAACTTGCGCACCCAGTTGCGATGTTCTTTCACACCCCAGATTTCATTGAGGGACATTTCAATATTCCCCAACAGCCGAATTACCGTGAAAAATAAAATGCCAAGACCGATCCCCGCAATCAATCCCCCGGAGGTGGTTTCCAGCATGCGCTCCGAAAACTCGATGATGCGCGCCATCACCTCTTCCTGACCCTGGATTTGCTGGTAAAGCTCTTCCCGCAGCAACTTCTCCAGTCCAAACCCCTTCGCAATGCCAAAGGCCATGGCAAAAAGCGGCACGATCGAGAACAAGGTCCAAAACGTCAGCGCAGCCGCGCTCAGCTGACACTTGTCTTCATTAAACCCCTTGAATGCATAGAGCACAACACGAAGGGCCTTGAGTCCAATGGACTTTCCTTTTGGCAAATCGCGCTGGCGCAGGCGCCAGATGTCTTCAGAGAGGAATCGGATCAGGTCTTTGATCATGGTAAACCGGGTGAGTTTCAGTTGCAGGCAAGCTTGGTCGACCGCAATGCAATGTCAAATAGCACTGAGTTTCGTACACGCAATCCTTGCAATCGATTGAAAAAAGATGCAGACCCCACGTTTCATTCCCGGATCGAATGCAAAAAACTCCAGATTTTCCCACACACTCATCAATGCGCTTGCTAATCGGCAGATGCATGGTTAGGGCATAAGGTTTTATCACCTAACTGACTTCCAGACAGCTGAACTATGATTTCTTGGATTGCCAATCTCCTGCAAAAACGTGGGAAAATTATCTTCTCCGTCCTGCTCGCTATCATCATTGTTGCGTTTGTATTCACCATTGGTGCCGGACCAGGAATCGTGCCCGATGAGCGATCCAACTTTCAGCGCGATTTCTACGGAATCGATCTGAACTCCTCCGGCCAGGTGCAACAACTGCAAAGTGCCACCATGGTTAGCCGCTATCTGGATGGCATCCGGCAGTTTGATGACAGCCAGTTTCAGGAGCAGATGCTGACACGACAAGTGCGCTTGCACCTTGCGGACCAACTCTCGATACCCAACCCCACTGAGTCACAGCTCGCAGATTTCCTCAAAAGCAAGCGCGCCTTCCAAAATGCATCGGGACGTTTTGAAAAAGCACTGTTGGAGAATTTTGTTTCCACCCTCCAGTCCGACGCTTTGATCAACGATTCATTTGTCATGGCCGTGCTCAAGGAAGATTTTCGTCTCGAGCAGCTCGACACGCTCATGACCCAACCCGGATTTCTTTTTGAAGAAGAAGTACTCGCATCGCTGGCACGGGAGCAGACAACCTGGTCTGTCGAAGTTGCAAAGCTTGATTATACCACTTTCAGCCCAGTCTTGGAGATCGACGATGCCGCAATTGAAGCCTACTTTGCAGAACAGCAGTTGACCTATCGCATCCCTGAGGAGTTCACCCTCCAGTTCGTGGAATTTGGAGCTGATCAGGTGAGTGGACCCGTAGCAGATCCGGGTGATGAGGAGTTGCAGCGCTACTTTCTCACCCAGCGCAGCAAGTTTGCTGAGGCCGAAGAGGCTCTGACTCCAGAGGGTGAGGATGCGGTCGCTCCAGCTCCGCTTGAGATTTTTGCGCAAATCCGGGGGCAGGTGTTCAATACCTGGGCCGCCGAACGCCGCACTGCCCTCGCAGAGGAGGTTGCCAACGAATTCATCAGCAAACTCTTCGAGGAGAACATTCCCTACCAGAGCGTCGAATTTAAGAAAATGCTTCTCGATCACAGCATTCGCCTCAAGGACTTGCCACCGTTCACCGAAGCAGCATCCACTCAACTCATCGGCGTGGTGCCTGCCGAACTCTACGATGCTGCCATGCGCCTGGGCGGCAACCGCTACTTCACCGATGTGATCGCAAACCGTGATCGCAGCAAATTTCTGGTAGGATTTCTCGAATCCCGTGCTCCTGCGCGCATTCCGCAGCTCAGCGAGGTACGCGCACAGGTTGAAGCCGACTACAGAGAATCCCAAAAACAGGAGGCCTTTGCTGCGAAAGGCCAGGCAATCGCAGATACAATTTCACAGTCTGACAACAATCTTGCTGCCATTGCTCAAGCGGAGGGTCTCGCACTCGAAACCTACGAGTCGTTCACCTTTGCCGACCGGCCAGAAGGTCTGAGTTTCCAACTGCTCCAGGCCATGGAACCACTCAAGCAGGGTGAGGTCAGCGACATGATCACCGTTGGTGATGCTGGATATTTTCTCAAAATTACTGCAAGAAACACTCCGGAAGTGACGGCTGAAGATGCCCGTTATGCCGCCATTTCCAGCAGCTTGGAGGGCTTTTCAGGTTTCGCCCGCTACCAGGCAATCATGGATCAACTGCTGTCGCTGAAACTGGGACAACCTGCACAGAACTAAGCTTCCAACGACAACACATTGACACGGTGCAGACATGCTGCGCCGATCCAAACACCATGCTGATCAAAACGATTCTTGATAGCGAGTCTGCCAAGGACTCGGTAGAAGTTTGCGGCTGGACGCGTACACGGCGATCCAACAAGTCGTTCTCGTTTATTGAAATCAATGACGGCTCATGCCTCAAAAACCTACAGATCATTGCTCAAAGCGATCTTCCCAACTACGCGGAAATTGAAGAAATCGGCACCGGAACCTCCATCCGGGTGCGGGGAGCGCTCGTGGAATCCAAGGGCAAAGGTCAGCAATGGGAGGTTCAGGCACATTCCATCGAAGTCATCGGAGCCTGCCCAAGCGACTACCCACTGCAAAAAAAGGGGCATTCCATCGAGTTTCTTCGTGAAATCGCCCATTTGCGCCCGCGCACCAATCTGTTCGGAAGCGTCTTTCGTGTGCGCAGCAAAATGGCATTCGCCGTTCACCGGTTTTTTCAGGAACGTGATTTCCACTACATCCACACTCCGATCATTACCGCCAGTGACTGTGAGGGCGCCGGCGAAATGTTCCGCGTCACCACACTCGATCCCTACCAGGCGCGCAGTGATGGCAAACTGATTGACCCAACCCGGGATTTTTTCAAACGTCCGAGTTACCTCACCGTCAGCGGGCAACTCGAAGCCGAAATTTTTGCCACCGCACTTTCCCGAGTCTATACGTTTGGCCCCACCTTTCGGGCGGAAAATTCAAACACCGCTCGCCACGCCAGCGAATTCTGGATGATCGAACCCGAAATGGCCTTCTGTGACCTGATCGGTGACATGGATCTCGCCGAAACCTTCATCAGATATTTGATCGACGACGCTTTCGAAAGCTGTGCCGACGAGCTGGAACTCTTCAACCGCTTTGTCGACAAGGGTTTGACGGATCGACTGGACAAGATTCGCTCCACTCCCTTTCATCGCATCGCCTATGCTGAGGCGGTTGAGTTGCTGCTCAAGTCGGGCCAAGAGTTCGAATACCCCGTCGCTCACGGCACCAATTTGCAATCGGAGCACGAGCGCTATCTCACCGAAAAACACTTCGGCACACCTGTTACAGTCTTCAACTACCCAAAGCAGATCAAACCCTTCTACATGCGTCTGAATGACGACCAGTCGACAGTCGCTGCCATGGACCTGCTCGTGCCAGGCATTGGTGAAGTGATTGGGGGAAGCCAGCGAGAGGAACGTCTCGATGTGCTTGAATCCAACCTTCAGCACCACGGTCTCGAAGCTGAAGACTACTGGTGGTATACCGAGTTGCGCAAATACGGCTCGGTCCCTCACAGCGGATTTGGACTGGGGTTTGAGCGTCTGCTCATGCTTGTGACAGGTGTACCCAACATTCGCGATGTCATTCCGTTTGCCCGCACCCCGGGCAATGCCGAGTTCTAGAACCCCGCAAATTCTCTCTGGTTGGACACCCTGACACTTGAGCGATGCAGGGTTGACAGCGGCATCCTTCTGTACCTATTGCAATCCATTCAATTCCGGCATTTGCGAACACCCCTCGCTACGCCCATTTCTGCAATCTGAATGTTCACCCCATGAATCGACGTGATTTCGTAAAAACTGCCAGCGGCGCCACAGCCGCTGCGTTTGTAGCCCCACTGTTCAGCATTGGCCGAGCGGGAATTCCCGCCAACAGCCGCCTCAATGTCGCCATGATCGGTGCGGGCAACATTGCAAGCATGGCCTATGCGGGAACCCCCAATGAAAACTGGGTTGCGCTCTGCGATGTCGACTCCACCTATCTCGACGAAGCCAAGGCAACCCATGCCAACGCTGCCAACGCCAGAACCTTTCGCGACTTCCGGGAAATGTTTGACAAAATGGGTGGCGAAATTGACGCCGTTTGCATTTCCACTCCAGACCACACGCATTTTGCCGCAACGCTCTGGGCGATGCAGCACGACTGTCATGTCTGTACGCAAAAACCGCTTACCCGCACCGTTTGGGAATCCCGCGCACTGCTCCAGGCGGCAAGCGAAAAGCCCCACCTCATCACCAACATGGCCAACCAAGGTCATACTTATGATGGAATTCGCCAGGCACGGGAGTGGATCGAACACGGTCTCATCGGTGAGGTCAAAACCGTGCACAGTTTCGAATCGGGTCCCAAATGGGGCAACCGCTGGTTCCAGAAACCTCCCAGTTTTCCACCTCCCTTCGAAGCAATTCCGGAAACACTCGAATGGGATCTCTGGCTGGGTCCACTCTACCCCCGGGAGTTCAGCTCCTACTATCATCCACTGAAATGGCGTTCGTTCTGGGATTTGGGAACTGGCATGCTGGGAGACTGGTTTTGCCACACCTGTGATGGACCCGTCTGGAGTCTGGGCCTCTACCAACCCGAATACGTGGAACTGATCGGCAAGGACGGCGACAACGGCCTGACGTTCATCCCGGACCGCTCCATCGTCAAGTGGCACTTCCCCGCACGCGCAAACCATCCTGCCTGTGACCTTTTCTGGTATGATGGGGGTCTTCGCCCACAACGCCCGGAAAAGTGGAGCTGGGGTCCAGTCCCTGCACGGGGTTCCTATTTTGAGGGAAGTGAGAATACCCTTTTCCTCGATGAGCGTTCCAACAATCCGCGATTGGTCAACCGTGAGGAAATGATTGCATTCTCCCGCAACGGACAACCCGCAGAACGCTACGAACGCACCGTCGAAAAAGATCCCTTCAAGGAATGGGTCGCCGCCATCAAGGGCGAAGGCCCACTGCCGGGTTCCCGATTTGAATACGCCGCACGCCTCACCGAGGTGGCCCTTCTCGGTGTGCTTGCACAACGCTTCGGCGGGCGTCTCGATTGGGATGCCGCACAGGGACGCATCACCAACCGTCCCGAACTCAACGCATTCTTGCGCGAACCCTGCCGGCGGGACTGGATCATTGGTGAAACCTACCCCATGCAACTGGACGACTCCCTTCGCCAACCCACGCTCTAGTGCGCATGAATTCTTTCCCTGCAGAAATGGGGAATTCTCCCATTCCTACAGAGACCACTTTCAGCAAGGAGCGAATCGATCAGGAATGCAACCTGCTCTGCATTTTGCCATGCAGATGCAGATCCCAGTCATTTCAAAGCGCAAACCGTCGCTTCTCCCATTGCATTCCTCCTTGCGTTTCCAACTGTTTTTGAACAACGTGGGGTTCTTCCGTGTCGCAGGGAGGTATTGTATGAGAAAAGTCAGTATGCTTTGGATGTTGTGGATTGCTGCAGGCATCCACTTGAACGCCTTCCCCGTGGACCCGCTCGAACACGGATCGTATCCCGTTGCAACCAGCAACCTGCAGGCTCACCGCCCTACCGATGCGACCATGGCTCACTACCTGCGTGGTACCTTCATCAATGGGGAAGCACGTTATGTCAGCTCCCTGCTGGATTTCCCGTTGTCCGCCGCAATGACAACAGTTCAGGTTCCCAATGATTTTGAACTGTATGGCGTCTATGCAGACCAGAGCCTACCCGTCCTCATGGTGGTGCTCTACCCCACTCACCCTGACAATTCGCACGACGATTATCGCTTTCCCTATGACGGACAGCCTGATACCCTTTTTCCGCGCATGCAGCCTCCGGGCCATCCGCCCATCCCCTTCCATCCGCAGAAGCGTTTTCCACTCATCATGATGTCCCATGGGCATCAATCCCATGCCTTGCAAAACCTTGAGGAAATGCGCTTTCTTGCCAGCCACGGTTATGTGGTGGCCGGCATTTTCCACGGGGACGGGCGTATTTCCGATGGCCAGGCAGAGCGTTTTCTGCGGCCACTCATGATCAAGGCAGCCACCCACTATCTACTCGTTCACCCGTTCTTTACCGGGATGATCGATTCTGAGCGCATGGGAATTTCGGGCACCAGTTTTGGCGGATTCACGGGTTTGACCGTACTGGGTGCAAAATTTCTAAACCACCCCAGTTCACAGAGCGATATTCGCTACAAGGCCGGGTTTGCAACCGTTCCCTGGCTGGGAGCAGGACCCGATGTCCCCTTCCCCGACGATTATGCCAGCCTCGCCAACATCACAGCACCCTTTCTCGCAGTGGTTGGTGAGCGTGATACCGTTGCACCACCAGACCGTGCGCTCGAGGGGTTGCAGCACACTTCTGGCCCCACGTATGCGTTTCAATTTCAGGGAGAAGGTCACAATTTTTCACAGACCGCCTTGCGGGAATCGCGCACGCTGCAGGTGATGTTTTTTGATGCCTTCCTCAAAGACAGTGCCATTTCAAAACAAGTGCTGGATGGACCTGTGACAATCAGGGGTGGTATCGAGGATCAAAAGGTGCTGCAGCGGCATCCGGTCGCTGAACCCGTAGATCCCAACGCACCGGGAGAGTGATTTTGCAGGCGGCCTTCAACGGCAGCACGGATCGCTTTCCTGCCAAGACAGATTCACTACACAGGTGAAATAACATAGTCAGGCAGCCAGCCCTCTGCTCCATCTTGCTTGCAGCACCAGTGCCATCCTCCCAGTTCCTTCTGGGACTGCACAATATCGCCTTTTTTGACGGAGAGTTCACGCGATGAGAAATTCTCGATCACTTCCGTTTGAGCGGCTTGCGCATCCTTTAGAACGGATTCGTGAACCCATGCACCAACCCGCTCACCCGCAACGTTCACCCAAACCCATTCCGTCCAGGTCGTATCCCGTTTTTCAATCCTTACCTGATCCCCAATTCGAACCTCCAGCGGGTGCGGATAGTTCACTTCAAAGTCGCTGAGTGCTTGATAGTTCACCATAGAAAAAGAGTTGGATGGGGATGAAGCTGAATGATTGGTAAGGTTGTTGGTGCAACAACCTTAACCTATGACTTTGAAATCATATGACAACTCCGAAGCACATCCAAATGCTGGAGCACATCTCACTCAATGTGCCTGCTCCACGACCTTATCGACACCCGACAACTCGTGTTCCCTGGCGACCAGTTCCACGATTCCATTGACGTTTCCGCGCAATTGAACCAGATGCAGTTCCTGCTGTTCCAAGGACACGACAATGATCTCTCGAACCCGCTCAAGGTGCCTGGGGTCCGATCTCACCAGAATGAGACTGCCACGGGTATCCTCATAGTTGCGCACGATGGCATCATACCCTTCCCCCATCAAAGATTCCAGCAGGTGGACCAGCCGCTGTCGGCAGGATGGATTCGCTCCGGTCACGAGGGAGTGATCCAGTGAATAGACTCCCACCTGAACTTTGCTCACCTGCTGCAAGATCCCCAGTGCTACGTCAGCATCACTATCGTCAGACAAGGAGATAACCTTGCGGGCCAGTCCCAGCATGAGTGAGCCAATGCCAAACTCGGCTTCGACCTGATATCCCGATGCAGCCCCACGAACAACAGAATCCCGCAGGCGATGGAATGAACCATCCACACCAAAACAGCCCGTCAGGCTGAGCAGACACAGTGCAGACACCATCAGGGTGACTGCACGGGTCCAGATTCCGTTCCTATTCATCGTGCTCGGATTCTTCAAGGTCCTCGAGTTCATCGATGCCAAACTGGCTTCCCAAACGTGAGAGCATGTCGAGATCGATGTCACCGACGACATTGACAATCGTCATCTTGTAGGAATCCCACGAGACAATGGCCAAGGCATAGATGTGATCCTCGCGGTCAGACTGGATACAGATCTGCAGGGTCTTATCGGACTGCTTGCTGCGTACCAAAGTATCCCAGCGGCTCTTCTGCAAGTGATTGACCAGTGATTCCGCCTTTTCAAGCGTGCTGTTGATGCCTTCTGCATCAAACTCAAACTCGACGACACGGATCAGTTTGATCGCAGCCAACATCTTGGCAAAATCGGGTTCACTCTTTTTGGTAACCCTTGCGATCATGCGAAGAATATAATTCCGAAGGTAAACCTCCGAAGTCAGATAACGTTCCGATCCCTGCAACACACTGTCGATGTTGAGGTATCCCGGATGGGACTCAATGGGCGCCTCCTCTTGAGAGGAACCGACCACAGGCAGCCCGAGCATGGCCACCCAAAGGCATGCCATTTTGATTAATTTGAATTTCATGATTACAGGTTGTTTTTGATGGTTACGGTTCCTTGATAAATACTTTCCCGGAGCGGGCGTGCAGTCTGTTCGAGCAGCACTTCCCGATGCATGGTGTCGCGGGTGCCGTTCATGATTTCCGAAATCAGCGCGAGCGATGCCTTCGCCTCCAGAGTAGCCTGCTGCAACTCATAGTCGGTGATCGTTGGTTCCTGCCAGTGTTGCACCATCAGAAACGACATCACCGCAATCGCTGCAACCGCACTCACCGCCTGGAGGGATCGAAGCCCCTGCCCTAAACCCACGTACCATGGAATCGTGACTTCATCCGTTCCGGCAATGGATTCGAGTCGTTCACTCAGGGTATCCGGACAACAGATCTCCTGCGCTGCGAGGCGCACGTCCCTGACCGCATTGCGATGCGCTTGATACAGAGCTTCCACCCGGGGATTCTGTCGGCGCACGTGGTGCACGATCAGGCGGTCAAACCAGCTCCCGTCTTCGTAGGCGACAAGCAGGATGCGCTCCTCCATGACCGGTGTTACCAGGTATGGACGTCCTTTAAATGTTCCTTTCATATCTCAGCTCCTGTTGCAAAAGTTTGCGTGCACGCAGTAGGTGCACTTTTACGGTGTTCAGCGGAATTCCCGTCGCGTCGGCAATCTCCCGGTATTTCAGCCCCTGGATTTCATACATGAGAAAAATCGGACGGATTTTATCCGGAAGGGACGCAATGGCTTTTTCAATACGTTTTCCCAAGGTTTGGTGCTCCAGTTGATCCCGGGGATCGGTATCATGAGGTGGATCCATGTCAAAATTCTGGTACTCTTGAATTTCCACATGGCGATCTCCCGTGCGCTGTCGCTTGCGAATCATGTCGATGCAGTGATTGTAGGTCGTTCGCATCAACCAGCTCTTCACCTTGAGCATCTGGATTTCGTCAAAATGATTCCAAAGTTTGATGAATACTTCCTGAGTCGCATCCTGCGCGTCCGCCTCGTTGCGCAACGTGTAGTAGGCGTAGCGGAACACCCGATCCTTGTGATCGAGCACGCATTTTTGATATCTCGCTTTCCTGAACATTGGAATCCTGATTGGCTTCTCAATGGAGACGTCACCATCAACAGAGATGTTTCAAAAAGGAATACAAATTTTCAACCCTGTCGAAGTCAGAATCCCATTTGACTGCAAAGCCCCAATTCGACTGGGTCAGTCAATCTGACGTTACGATTTCTGATGGCCTTGCACGATCCTGTCCGGACAACACAATGTCAGACATCACTCAACCCCAAGCCATCCCAAACCGACATGCGAATCCTCCTTCCCTGCCTCACCCTCCTTTGTATCCATATTTCTTCAAAAGCCAGTGATCCCGCTGCTATTCCGGTCGAGCACTTTGCCGCCGATCCGTTATTCACTCACGCTTCGCTGTCCCCGGAAGGTGATTCCATCGCATTTCTTCGCGAATTTGGAAATCTTTCGTACCTCTGCTTCCTCGATCTCGAGTCCGAAGAAATCCGCCGTCTCAAACTCGGCTCAGCCCCTGCCTACCATACCCGTGTTTCCCGGGAAGTCGGCAGCTATACATGGATCAACAATGACCGTCTGCTGTTGACCACGATGGTATGGGACCGCACGTACGGCAGTATCGCGATCAACAAGGACGGTTCCCGGTGGAAGGGACTCACCGGCTACGAAAACGCTCCCGATTCCAACCTGGTTGTGGCCGCATTGGAAGTCTTGTCCACTGCAGGCGACAATGGGGATGAAATCCTCATGCTCGACCGCCGGGCTTTGGATGGGCGGGATCGCATGTTTCCTCATGTCATTCGTCTCAACACCGTGTCGGGGACGTTTCAAACCCTCCAGGAAAATCCCGGTGACATCGCCTCTTGGATCCTCGATCCAAATGGTGACATTCGTATTGGCGTAAAACAGGGAGCGTCCAATGAGCTGATTTACCGCAAGGATTCAGACGCTCCGTGGACTTCCATCACACTGCCCGGCAGGGGACGCGAAAAACTGCGAGTGCTGGGTTTTGGCAGGGACTCCCAATTCTATGTGCGCGGCTTCAACGAACATGACCGCTGGTGCCTCTACCCTTATGATCTCGAACTTCAGCAGCTCGGAGATGCCATTTTGTCGGATGCTCTCTATGATTCCGTGCCCGAGGGTCGGGTTCCATCTTACGCCGGCATTTCACTTTCATCCCCCATTTCTTCTGCCAAAGACAATCGTCTGCTGGGGATGCACTGGGTCAGCGAGACCCCTCGGGTCGCGTGGTTTGACGAGCACTATGCCAAGATCCAGTTAAGCGTCGACCGGGCATTGCCTGAGACTGTCAATCTTTTCATCGGCTCCTCCGAAGATGAATCGAAGTTGCTGTTCCTTTCCATGTCTGACGTGCAACCCGGGATCTATCACCTGCTCGACCAGAATGCGCGTTCCCTTCGTCCCATCGGTTCGCGCATGCCCTGGCTAAACCCTGATCAACTCTCTCCGATGCTGGCAATCCATTATGAAACCCGGGATGGGCTGACGGTGCACGGCTACCTCACGTTGCCACAGCATCTCGAACCCAAGGCTCTGCCAACAGTCATCCTCCCCCACGGTGGCCCTTGGGTAAGGGATGTCTGGAGTTTTGATCCACTCGTGCAGTTGCTCGCAAGCCGTGGCTATGCGGTGCTGCAAGTGAACTACCGTGGATCCATTGGTTACGGCTCCGAGTTTCGCATGGCCGGAACCCGGGAAATTGGTGGAAAAATACAGGATGATATCGACGACGGAACCCAATGGATCGTGAAGACCGGTATTGCCGACCCAGAACGCCTCGCCATCCTTGGGCACAGCTATGGGGGTTACAGCGCACTCTTTGCAGTCGGCACCCAACCCGAGCGCTATCGCTGTGCCATTTCAATTGCCGGAGTCAGTGATTGGCATGCCATGTTCCGCAACGACAGCACGCGTCCGGAATACCGGCGTGCATCTGCCTTCTGGATGAAAGAAATCGGTGATCCCACGCTCGACGAACAGCGGATCCAGGAGATCTCACCCTATTTTTTTGCCGATCAAATCCGCGTTCCCGTACTCTTCATTCACGGGAAAGAAGACAGCACCGTTCCAATCAGCCAGAGCAAGCGCATGGCCAGCAAACTACGCAAAGCAGGCACCCCCGTTGAAGAATCCTACTTCGGATGGGAGACCCATGGATTAGGCAAACAGCGCTCCCGCGAAGCAGCCTACACCCAAATCCTCGAATTTCTCACCCAATACCTCAACCGCTGAGCATGCTCGACAGATCCTACCGCTGAACAGAGGTTGCTGAAGCGACACGGCACACCTTTACCCTTCCTCTCGCGACAAGCGGATCTCATACAATGAAGGTTGAATTTCATGCAGCTTTGTTGCAATGATGCCCCATTCTCATCTCGCAGCGATCACAAGGTGCACCTGCCTTCGCACTCCCCATCCTGACACACCACTCCCACCCGATGACCATCAGCCGACTTCCCCGAATCGCTCTCGTCTTCATGCTGCGACTGGAAGAAAATGTCGCCATTCTCAACGCAATTTCGACCTACAATCGATTCCATGAAAAATGGAGTGCCTTCATCGACGATCAAGCCCATGCCCAAAAGGATCCCGACTGGTTACTGAGCAAAGCACGGTGGGATGGAATCATTTGCAGACACTCCGCACCAGCCCTCTTCGATGCCTGCGTTCAACAGCGCATTCCCGTGGTCGACCTCAGTGACGATCCCCACCGCACCCCCGGGGTGCCCAAGATCCGCCCGGACAACGCCGCGATCGGGCATTCTGGAGCAGAACATTTCCTCGAACGTGGATACCGGCATTTCGGGTTTTGCGGATTTCAAAACGAAATCTGGGCGGCAGAACGTCGCATCGGTTTTGTTGAAGCCCTGCAGTTGGCAGGGCATGACTGCCATTGTCTGGAGAACGAATACCCAAAAGTTTCCACCCCGGGCTGGGAAGAACAGGAGGAAAGCGAGATCGGCAAATGGCTCGAGTCCCTTCCCAAACCCATCGCAATCATGGCCTGCAATGACATGCGCGCCCTACAGGTCATCAATGCCTGTCGCAATCATGGTCTGGAGGTTCCGGGTGAGGTCGCAGTTCTCGGTGCCAACAATGAAACCTGTCGCTGCGAGTTGTCACTGCCGCAACTGTCAAGCGTCCCCCTCAATACGGAATACTACGGTCAGAAGGCCGCCCAGATGATCACCAGTCTGATTCATGGACAACCCATCGGTGAAAAAGAGGTGTTTGTCGAACCCCTTGATGTCGTCACCCGACGATCCACCGACTTTCTTTCCATTGACGACCCCCATGTCTCCGCCGCCCTCAAAATCATCCGCGAGCGCGCCTGCAAGGGAGTGAACGTGGATGAAATCACGCGGGAGATCCACGTGTCCCGCAGCCTGCTCGAACGTCGATTCCGAAAATTTCTCGGACGCTCACCCCAGGCCGAAATCCGCAATCTGCAGATCCAGCGCATCAAGGAGTTGCTTCGTGAGACCGACTACACCCTTGCCCACATCGCAGAGCTGGTCGGCTTCGAACACCCGGAATACATGTGTGTGGTTTTCAAAAAATCAACCCAGCTGACCCCCAATCGCTACCGTCAGCGCGTTCAGGGAAAATCCGATTGAATCATGCCGTGATCTTGCAGTTATGTGAATAAATTTCTCATTCATTGCCAGCAGATCACCTGATAGCATGAGCCGCATTTTCAAAACCGAATCAACACCTTACGTATGACCCAATCCACAACCCTGAAAGCACCCGCACTTCCCAACCTTCCATGGCAGGAGCGACCTGAAAACTGCCCGGATCCCGTGTGGCGCTGCTCTGCCAATCCCATCATTTCCTGGAATCCCATTCCATGTGGTGCACGGGTTTTCAACAGCGCAGCCCTTCCCTACGACGGTGCATTCATCGGCGTGTTGAGAGTTGACTACAAAAATGGGCGTCCCCAACTGCACCTTGCCCGCAGTCAGGACGGTCTGCAGTGGGATATCGAGCCGCAAATGATCCAGTGGCAGGATGCAAATGGGAAACCTGTGTGCAATTCTTACGCCTATGATCCCCGGCTCGTGAAAATAGAGGACACCTACTACATCACCTGGTGTGATGATTTCCCGGGAGCGTCGATCGGCATGGGTTACACACGCGATTTCAAAACCTTCGTCAAAGCGGAAAACCCATTCATGCCCTTCAACCGCAATGGGGTTCTGTTTCCGCGCAAAATCAACGGCGAATACATGATCCTGAGCCGCCCCAGTGACAGCGGCCACACTCCGTTCGGCGAAATCATCCTCAGCCACTCCAAGGATCTTACCTACTGGGGAAAACATCGTCCCGTCATGAAAAATGGGGGATCAGGATGGTGGCAGGGAACCAAAATCGGTGCTGGTCCGGTCCCCATTGAAACCCGCGAGGGCTGGCTGCTTTTTTATCATGGAGTCTCCGGCACCTGCAACGGGTTCGTCTACAGCATGGGCGCAGCACTGCTCGATCTCGACGAACCCTGGAAGGTTCGCTACCGCACCCGCGACTACCTTCTCACGCCCGAGAAGGATTATGAAATCAGCGGCTTTGTCCCCAATGTGATCTTCCCCTGTGCCACTCTGCACGACGGGGCAACCGGGCGCATCGCCATCTACTACGGGGCTGCCGACACCTATACCGCCGTCGCCTTTACCCAGGTGGATGGCCTGCTCGACTATCTTAAGGCCAATTCCGAGGTCTGATGCATCCATGCGGCCAGCTGCTCCGCGTTCAGCAGGAACGGCGCTTGAGCAGCGGGCATTGAAAAATTTCAACCCCATGCCGGAAATCCCGCTCCTGGATGCGTTCCAGGATGCGGTCCACCACGTCGTCCATGGGTTGGGAAAAAGTCGTCAGCGACGGGAAAAACTGCCCGCTGAAATGAATGTTGTCAAAGCCCGTCACCCGAATGTCATCCGGGATCGCAATGCCCCGCTGCAACAGTCCTTTCATCACTCCAAGCGCTATCTGGTCAATCGTACACACGATGATATCGGGCAGGGATCCCTCATCGCAGAGCTGCCCCGCGAAGGTATTGCCCGCATCAAAAAATGGCTTCCCTTTCACAAGCGCCATGCGAACATCAAAACCCTTGTCCCGAAAGGCAGCTTCCATCGCGCGTGCGCGAATCGTGTGATTGGGAAGTTCCGCACCGAGCACCAGAATGCGCCGGTAATCGAGCGAATCAAGATAGTCAGCCAGTTCCCGTGCCGCTCCCGTCTCATCGGGACAGTAGGAAATCGAATCTTCACCCGGCACCGTATGCCCAATGCGAAAGATTGGTGCGACCTGGATGTCCCGATGCACTGCCCCACTGAAATCACTGCCAAGGATGATCACCGCATCCAGAATGTGCTGCCGCAGCGGAGTGAGGTCGCGCTCATCAATCTGGCGATCCGAAAATCCCACCAGCACCGTTGAATACCCCTTGGAGTGCAGCTTGTCCTGTAGGGTGCCGACAAAATCACTGAAAAAGGGGTCCTTGAAGTCATAAACCACCACGCCCACCGTCTGGGTCGATTTCCCTTTGAGTGCCTGGGCGGCACGATTCGGAACATAGCCCACCTCTCTGGCTACGCGCTCAACCTCTGCGATCGTATCGAGCGGAACCCCGATTTCACGGGCAGTTCCCGACAGTACACGGGATACCAGTGAGATGGAAACTCCCATCCGGGCTGCAATTTCTTTCTGGGTCACACGTGCCATGATTCAGGATCGTTTTGCCAATTCAGCACCCACAAAATGCCAAGGCTGCGAAGGTAAAGCAGGATGCTAGTGGAGGTTCAAAACAAAATCAACTCAAACGTTTGAGATAGAGCTTGATTTTTTTGTTCGGCTCGATTGGTCTGGATGTGCAATGAAAAAGGTACTCGTCACCACCACTTCGTTTCAAGATACTCCGGGTTCTCACCAGGACCTGCTCAATTCCTGCAACTGGCAGGTATCCTATGCACGGGGACCGCTCAGCGAGAACCAGATTCTGGAGTTGGTCGGAGATTTTGACGGCATCATCTGCGGCGACGATGTATTCTCACGCCGTGTCTTCGAGAAGGCGCTTCCTCGTCTTCAATTTCTCAGCAAATACGGTATCGGCGTAGACAAAATCGACGTTCAGGCAGCCACCGAACTCGGCATCCCCGTCTTTTTTACTCCCGGAGTCAACCACACGACCGTTGCCGAGCACACCTTCATGCTCATGCTCATGCTGGTCAAAAAGGCACCTTTTCACATCAACGCGGTGAGGCAGGGCCAGTGGAAGCGTCAGACCGGCAATGAGATCTGGGGAAAAACCATCGGGATTGTCGGTCTCGGCCGCATCGGCAAGGAAGTTGCCCTGCGCGCGAAAGCATTCGGACTGAAGGTCATTGGCTATGATGTGTATTGGGATGATGTATTTGCAAGCGAACATGGGATCACACGTGCGGCATCCTACGACCAGGTTTGGAGCGATGCAGACTTCATCACCCTGCACACCAATCTCAATGCTGAGACCCATCACCTCGTTCGAAACGAGACACTCGCCAAAATGAAGGACGGGGTCTACATCGTGAATTGCGCACGCGGAGAAATCGTTCACACCCAGGACATGGTGCAGGCCCTGCAATCGGGAAAGGTTGCCGGTTATGGAACCGATGTTCTCGACGATGAACCGCCCCGTCCCGACCATGCCCTGCTTTCCCTTGAAAATTGCATCATCACGCCCCACATCGGATCACGCACCTACGAAAGTGTGGTGCGACAGGCGACCAAATCGATTCAAAACCTGAAAAATGCATTTGAGGGCAAGCAGCCTCTGGCACAGGTGAATCAGGTTCCCATTGTCAAATAAGATCCCGTTGCAACCCCGAAACCCCTGTGTTAGCAATAGCGAACACTTTCGTTCCGATCCATTGATCCACTATGACTGAAACCTTCTACGTCGTTCCGGAATCCGTGCACAACGCTCTGGTCAAGGCCGCCTACGAGCAGCGCGGATTCGATTCCACCGAGGCAGATTATGCCGCACGATTCAGTGCCTACGCCACGCGTCATGGCATTCGCACGCATAACGCTCTCAAGGCCCTGCACCTCGATCACTTGTTTGGAAGTAGCGCGGGGGGATGCCAGCCCGGTGCCCAGATCGAAAAAATCCCCACTCGATTTGCAGCTTCCGAAGTCTGGAACGCAAACCGCAAACTCGGTCAGGCCACAGCCTACGAGGCTATCGAGACCGCAATGTCGCTGGCTGATCGATACGGCATCGGCATGGTGAGCGTCGACAATGCATTTCACTATCTCTGGGGAGGCGGATATGTGCTCGAGGCCGCAAGCCGGGGGTATATCGCCTACACCAACTGTACTGCGGCACTCGCCGAAGTGGTTCCTTTTACTGGCAAGTTTCCGACTCTGGGCACCAATCCCCACAGCTGGGCCTTTCCAACCCGGAAGGCCATCGGATTCGATCTTGTCGTCGACTGGGCAACCAGCGTCGTTGCCATGGGGCGCGTTCAGCAGTTCCTGAGAGAGGGCAAGTCCCTGCCGCCCAACGCAGCCGTGGATGCTGACGGCAAGCTGACCACCGATCCTGCGCAAGTGAAAGCCCTGGTTCCCTTCGGAGCACACAAGGGCTACGGACTGAGTCTGATCAACGAACTGGTAGGTGCCTATATCGGGGGGTCCCTGCCAACTCTGCGCAGTCGCTGGGATCAGCAGCCCGAGGAAAAACACACCCCCGCCTTCTTTTTCCAGGTTATGCATCCCGAAGCACTCAGCGGTGGGAACTTCGCCATGGGTCGCAGTCAGAGCGAAAACGTGAAAGCCGTGATTGCGGACATCCTGGGTCATGGAAATGAGAACTGCATGCTGCCCGGGCAGATGGAGGCCGAGTTTTTCCAACGATCCGAATTGAATAACGGTTTACTTTTTTCCGAAAAAGAAATCGAAGCATTCCAGGAGGTTGCGTCCGAATGCGGGGTTTCACCCTGGAACCTCAGCGATTTTTCCATCGCACAATGACGCAAGCTGTAGATTCAACCCAAACTCATTCATTTCAGACCATCATGCCACTATCCATCAAACCGAAATCATCCTGTCAATTTGACGAGGTCTCCCTTGGCGAGGTCATGCTCCGACTCGATCCGGGCGAAGGCCGCGTGCGAACCACCCGCCAGTTTCAGGCCTGGGAAGGCGGCGGCGAATACAATGTCGCCCGAGGGCTTCGCAAGTGCTTCGGACTCAAAACTGCGGTCGTCACCGCATTTGCGGACAATGAAGTCGGTCGCCTGATCGAGGATTTCATCCTTCAGGGCGGCGTGGATACATCCTTCGTGCAGTGGAAAAAATACGACGGCATCGGGCGTGAGGTGCGCAATGGACTCAACTTCACTGAACGTGGATTTGGAATCCGTGGAGCCGTCGGCGTGCCCGACCGGGCCAACACTGCGGCCAGTCAGATCAAACCCGGTGACATCGACTGGGAATATCTCTTTGGAACGCTCGGAGTTCGCTGGTTTCACACGGGTGGCATCTACGCCGCACTGAGCGAAACCGCAGCCGAAACCACCATCGAAGCCGTGAAGGCAGCAAACAAACACGGCACCATTGTCAGTTACGATCTCAACTACCGACCTTCCCTCTGGAACGCAATTGGCGGGCTGAAAAAAGCACAGGAGGTCAATCGCGAGATCGCAAAATACGTGGATGTGATGATCGGCAATGAAGAGGACTACACCGCCTTTCTCGGCTTTGAGGTCGAGGGCGTGGATGAAAACATCTCCCACATTGAAATTGATGCCTTCAAGAAGATGATCCAAACCGCCGTAGCCGCATTCCCGAACTTCAAGGCCACCGCTACAACGCTGCGCCAGGTGCGCACGGCGACAGTCAATGACTGGGGTGCGATTGTCTGGCATGATGGAAACTTCTTTGAGTCCCGTGCTTACCCGGAACTGGAAATCCTGGATCGCGTCGGCGGTGGGGATTCCTTTGCCAGTGGCTTGATTTACGGCTTCCTGACCACCGGTGATCCGGAGAAAGCAGTCAATTATGGTGCTGCCCACGGCGCACTCGCGATGACCACTCCCGGCGATACTTCCATGGCAACTGTCAAGGAGGTCGAGAAGATCATGGGAGGTGGTGGAGCACGCGTCGTGCGCTGATTTCCAAGTGGGAACCCGGGCGTTGTTGCGCACGCTGCATCATACGCCTGTGCGGTTCCCTCCTGTGTTACTGCTGAAACCCTTACACTTCCCCAACTCACCCAATGAACACCCACACTGCACAACTCTTTGATCTGACTGGAAAAACCGCCGTGGTCATCGGTGGCACTGGCGAACTCTGCGGCGCCATGGCCCAAGGTCTCGCCGAAGCAGGGGCAACCGTCGTGATCGTCGGCCGCAGTGCCAGCAAGGCCGAGGCCCGCCTCAAGGCAATCGCCGAAGCAGGAGGGTCGGCTACGTTTCACAGCACCGACGTCTCCACTCGGGTCGCCTTGCAACAATTACTCGATGAGGTCGTCGCAACATTCGGCAAGGTAGACATCCTGATCAACGGTGCCGGTGTTAACTCGGCAACTCCATTTTTCGAGGTTTCAGAGGACGAGCTGGACGGGATCATGCAGGTCAATTTCAAGGCCACTTTTCTGGCCTGTCAGATCTTTGGAGCACACATGGTTGCCAAGGGTTCCGGCAGCATCATCAATCTCGGTTCGGCAAGCGGACTGATGCCGCTGTCCCGCGTGTTCACCTACTCCGCATCCAAGGCAGCAGTGCACAATCTCAGCAAAAATCTGGCGCGGGAATGGGCTGCCACCGGAGTGCGCGTCAATGTGCTCGTTCCCGGGTTTTTCCCTGCCGAGCAAAACCGCAAGGTGCTCACTCCCGAACGCGTTGAGCAGATCATGGGACACACCCCCATGAAACGCTTTGGAAAAGCTGCAGAACTGATCGGCGCAACCCTGCTGCTCGCCAGCGACAAGGCGGGTAGTTTTATCACCGGTCACGAACTGGTCGTCGACGGCGGTTTTAATGCCATGACCATCTAAACCCACCCCAACGCCATCACGCTGACTAATCCACTTGATTCATCCGACCACTTTCCGCATTGATTACTGACGCGGGCACGAAGGCACCGCGCACAACCACACAATCACAACATGACTGAAGGAACATCAGAAATCGGTCTCATCGGACTCGCCGTTATGGGACAAAATCTGGCTTTGAACATTGCCGACCACGGCTTCCGGATCTCGGTCTACAACCGCACCGCATCCAAGACCAAGGCATTTCTCGCTGACAACACCTATCTCGGCGATACGCTTGTCGGTTTTGAAGATCTCGGTGAATTTGTCGCCTCACTGAAAACGCCACGCAAAGTCGTGATCATGGTGCAGGCTGGTGCCGGGACAGACGCCGTCATTGAACAGCTTACCCAGGTGCTCGACAAGGGAGACATCATCATCGACGGCGGAAACTCCAAATGGACAGACACCATCCGGCGTGAAAAGGAACTCAGTGACAAGGGCTTTCATTTTGTCGGAAGTGGTGTTTCCGGAGGTGAAGAAGGCGCACGTTTTGGTCCGTCCCTCATGCCCGGTGGCACTCGCACCGCATGGGAATCACTCGAACCCATCTGGAACGCCATCGCCGCAAAGGTGGATGATACCGGACACGAAATTCGCGGAGCCACTCCGGGCAATCCCGTCAAGGGCGGCACTCCCTGCTCTGCCTACATCGGCGAAAATGGAGCCGGCCACTATGTGAAAATGGTGCACAATGGCATCGAATACGGCGACATGCAGATGATCTGCGAAGCCTACGATATGATGCGGAACCTGCTCGGCATGAAGCCTTCCGAAATGGCTGATGTGTTCAAGCGCTGGAATGAAGGGGTGCTCAATAGTTATCTGATTGAAATCACTGCCGAGGTACTGGGTCAAAGCGATCCGGAAACCGGTGCGCCGCTCGTCGATGTCATCCTTGACGCTGCTGGACAGAAGGGCACTGGAAAATGGACGAGCGTGAGTGCGCTGGATATGGGCGTTCCCGCTGCAACCATCGCAGAAGCCGTGTTTGCGCGCTGCATCAGTGCAATCAAGGAGGAACGCGTGAGCGCTTCGCGCGAACTGCAGGGTCCCGAACATCCCAAAGGACTGAACCGCGATGTTTGGCTGGAAGCGATTCACGATGCGCTCTACTGCGCCAAGATCTGCTCCTATGCGCAGGGTTTTCAATTGATGAAGGCAGCCGAAGCAGAATATGGCTGGACACTCAACTTTGGAGAAATCGCCATGATCTGGCGTGGTGGGTGCATCATTCGCGCGAGCTTTCTCCAAAAAATCAAGGAAGCCTATGACCGCAATCCCGGTCTGAAAAATCTGCTGCTCGATCCCTTCTTCAAGGATGAGATCTCAAGAGCACAGGACCACTGGCGCAAGGTCGTGGTCGCATCGGCGCAATACGGGGTTCCAGCACCGTGCTTTTCAAGTGCCCTGGCCTATTTTGACAGCTATCGCACCGCCAATTTGCCACAAAACCTGCTCCAGGGACAGCGCGACTTCTTCGGCGCCCATACCTATGAGCGCACGGACAAGGAACGGGGACTCAAGTTTCACATCGACTGGCCCAAGCCCAATCGTCCGCAACTGAATGCCTGACTCCAGAATTCACAACAGGCCTCCGGTCACCGGAGGCCTCTTTCCCTTATCATCCCAAAAGCACCTCTTTAACCGCACAAGTCACCGACCCTCCGAAATCATTCCACTTTTCACTGAATCCCAAAATCCAACATTCCATGTCCCTCTTTGACCAAACCAACAATCCGCTCATTATGCCGGTCATCGTAATCAATGATGCCGAGCGAGCCATCCCACTTGCGGAAGCCCTGCTGGAAGGCGGACTCAACTGGATCGAAATCACGCTGCGCACGGAAGCGGCTCTGGAATCCATCCGCCGCATCGCCAAAGCACTCCCCGAAATGCGGGTCGGCGCCGGAACTGTGATCACCGAAGCCCTTGCCCAACAAGCCATCGATGCGGGTGCAACCTTTGGTCTGGCTCCAGGATTCAGCCGCAAAATCCTTCGGGTGTTCAAAATGAACGATGTCCCCTTCATTCCCGGGGTCTGCACTCCAAGCGAAATCACCACCGCCTTTGAACACGGCTATCGCAGGCTGAAATTCTTCCCCGCCGAACCTGCGGGAGGTGCCAGCTACCTCAAGGCAGCCAACGCTCCCTTCCAGTCTTACGGCATTCAGTTTTGCCCGACGGGAGGACTGAATCTGAAGAACATGGCCGACTACCTTGCCCTGCCAGAGGTCTTCACCATCGGGGGTTCCTGGCTCGCTACTGGTTCACAAATCAACAACGGTGAGTGGAAGCTCATCACCGAGCAAACCCGTCAGGCACTCGCCAAGGCCAACGAAATCCGCAGCTAACTTCATCTGTTTTCTACCCCTTTTCCCTTTTGCATCAGAACCCAAATGAACAGGATCGGACGGCTCACTCCATCGATTGAGTGAGTCGTCCGAACTCCACTGAGTCTACCTGCTCACGTCACCACCACACCCCAAAATTCCATGACTGCCTTCATTCACGATCACTTTCTGCTCCACACCGAAACTGCCCGTGAACTCTATCACAGCTACGCGGCCAACGAACCCATCTTCGACTATCACTGTCACCTTTCGCCAAAAGATCTTGCCGAAAACCGTCGCTTCTCCAACCTCTACGAAATCTGGCTGGCCGGAGATCATTACAAGTGGCGCGCCATGCGCCTGAACGGCATTGATGAGCAATACTGCACGGGTGATGCCGACCCTTACGAAAAATTTCTGGCATTTGCAAAAACCGTTCCCTACACGCTGCGCAACCCACTCTACCACTGGACTCACCTCGAGCTGGCTCGGTATTTCGGAATTCACGAGTTGCTCGATGCAGACACCGCTCCGTCCATCTGGGAACGTGCGAACGCTCAGCTACAGGGCGACGATCTCACAACCTGGGGCATCTTGAAGCGCATGAATGTGGCTTTTATCGGAACCACGGATGATCCGACCGATTCGCTCAACGATCACGCAACACTGCAACGCAGCGACTGTCCGGCAACCGTTGCCCCCACTTTTCGTCCCGACAAGGCACTGGGCATCGACCATACTGTTACGTGGAATGCATGGGTTGACCAGCTGCAGTCCGTTACGGGTGACTCCATCGATTGCCTCAACGACCTCAAGTCCGCCCTGCTGCAGCGCATGGACTTTTTTGACGCCATGGGCTGCCGCGCATCCGACCATGGACTGAGCCACTGCCCGACCCACATCGCCGCAGATTCCGAAGCCGAACGTATCTTTCTTCACGCCCGCGAGGGTCAAACTCCAAATCCACAGGCAGCCGAAGGTTTTGCCGGTAACCTGCTCGCCTTTCTCGGCGAGGGCTACGCCGAGCGCAACTGGGTCATGCAGCTGCACCTGGGTGCCGCCCGCAACAACAATGCCCACCTCTTCCAAACCCTTGGCGCCGACATCGGTTGCGATTCCATCAACGACGAAAGCCAGATTACCGGGCTGACCTGCCTTCTCGGCGAGCTTTCCCTACGTGAAAAACTACCCCACACGATTCTTTACAATCTCAACCCCGCCCAAAACTACCCCTTTGCAACCATGTGCGGAAACTTCTTCGAGGCGGGGGTCAAACACAAAATCCAGTTTGGCAGTGGTTGGTGGTTCCTGGATCAGTGGGAAGGCATGACATGGCAGCTCAATGCGCTTTCCAGCTTGGGTCTGCTCGCTCACTTCGTGGGCATGCTGACCGATTCGCGCAGCCTCATGAGCTATCCACGCCACGAGTATTTCCGCCGACTGCTCTGCAGCTTGCTCGGTGAAGACATCGAAAAGGGTATCATCCCGGGCCAGATGGAGCATGTTGGCTCCATCGTGCGCAACATTGCCTATCGCAACGCCCAATCGTTTTTCAAATGACCCCGCCCCGACAACGTCTCGTTCAACCCCTGTTCTCATGAAAAAACCCACATCCTACTTCATTCTCGGCATCGCCATCGGCTGCATCATAAGCAGTCTGTTTTTTGCCGCGCTCTCCCGAAACTTTCATACCGGAGAGGCGGGTGCACGCTCAGTACAACAGCTCAAACTCGGCCATGCGCTGCCCACAACTCACCCGGTTCACGCTGGCATCGAGTTCATGGCAGAACGCCTCAAGGAACTGTCGGGAGGAGCCATGGAAATTATCATTTTCCCATCCGAACAGATGGGCGATGAAACCAAATGCATCGAACAGGTGCAAATGGGCACACTCGCGATGACCAAGACCAGTTCTGCCCCGATGGGAAACTTTGTCGAGGTGCTGAAGGTCTTCAGCCTACCCTACCTTTTTCGCGACGCCGACCACTACTGGACTGTGCTCGAAGGTCCCATCGGTAAAGAAATGCTGCAGCGGCTTGCCACCCGGGATGACGGTCGGCCCAGCGGTTTCATTGGTCTCGGATATTTCGATTCAGGCAGCCGGAATTTCTACTCCACTTCTCCCATCTACTCTCCGCAGGACATGCGCGGGAAAAAATACCGCGTCATGCGGGACCCAGTTGCCATGGACATGGTTCAGGCCATGGGTGGCTCCCCCACTCCCATTCCCTGGGGTGAACTCTATACCGCGCTCAAACAGGGAGTAGTCGACGGTGCGGAAAACAACCCACCGAGCATCATCTCGTCCCGTCACAGCGAAATCTGCAAGTATCTCACGCTCGATGCCCACTCGCGCATTCCGGATATTGTGATCATCAGTGAAAAAATCTGGGGCCGACTCTCACCACAGGAACAGGTGTGGCTGGAACAGGCCATGCAGGAGGCCACCGTCTTTCAGCGCGATCTCTGGGCAAAATCCACACAGGAGGCTCTGGAACAAATGCAGCGCGAAGACAGGGTCGAAATTCTTGAGGTTGATCTTGCGCCTTTCCGCCAGGCGGTACAACCCGTGATCGACAAGTATGCCACGGGTGACATCCGTGACATCTATGATCGCATCCAGGATGTGCAATAATGGTAACCCCCAAAGGAACATCCATCATGCAAACGATCACCCAGTTGCTGCACCGCATTCTCGCAGGGCTTTCCATCTCCATTTTTGTTCTGCTGATCGTTGACGTCGTGCTCGGCGTCAGCTCGCGCTATCTCTTTGGCGGTCAAATCCGCTGGACCGAAGAACTCGCAACCTTCCTGCTCGTCTGGCTGGTTTTCTGTGGCTCGGCCATCGCCTACCACGACCGGGCACACCTCGGCATTGACCTGCTGGTGAACAGTTTCGATCCGGATGTGCGCAGGCTCGCCACCATTCTGGGGCACATTCTGGTATTTGCATTTGTGGCTTTGGTCATGGTCTGGGGTGGCAGCTCATTGACAATGGAGCGTCTCGATTCCGACCAGATGATGTCCACACTGGGTATCCAGAAAGCGTGGCTCTATCTCTCGATTCCGCTCAACGGAACCTTCATTCTCTGGTTCAACCTGAGCATGGTGATCGCCATTCTTACCGGTAACGATCAAGCCGCTGGAGAGGAGGTGCAGGCATGAGTGTCGCCATTGTCATTCTCATCGTACTGTTTGTCGTACTCTTGTGCATCAACGTTCCCATTGCCATTGTGCTGGCTGCCGTCACGGCCGTATCAGCATGGGCACTGGGATACGAACAGGTGCTGGTCACCATTGCCGCTGATATGGCATCGGGACCCGAAAGTTTCACCTTGCTCGCCATTCCGTTTTTTATCCTCGCGGGCGAATTCCTTGGCGCGGGTGGACAGGCACGGCGCCTGATCGATTTTGCAAGCGCACTGGTTGGACGCTTTCCGGGGGGACTGGCCTGGGTGAACACGCTCACCTGCATGCTCTTTGGCGCCATTTCCGGCTCCGCCGCCGCCGCCGTCTCCTCTATCGGGGGGACCTTGATTCCGGAAATGAACCGCAAGGGCTACAATCGCGACTTCAACATCGCACTCACGACAACATCCGCAACAACCGGGCTGCTCATTCCACCGAGCAATGTCATGATCGTGTATGCGGTGTCCATGGGCAATGTCTCCATCGCCAAACTCTTCCTCGCAGGCATCATGCCCGGAGTGTTGGTGGGCCTCATGATCATGATCCTCTGCTATTTCATCAGCTTGAAGCAGGGTATTGGTGGCATGGACAAGAGCGAAAAGGGAATCCTGCGCACGGGATTCGATGCCTTTCCCAGTCTGCTTCTCGTCGTGGTCGTGCTCGGCGGCATTCTCGGAGGCATTTTCACTCCGACCGAAGCTTCTGCCATCGCCGTGCTCTGGGCATTTCTGCTCGCAGTGATCGTCTATCGTGAAATCAAGTGGGTCGACCTTCATCACATCCTCTACCGTGCGCTGCGCACGACGGCGGTTGTGCTGCTGCTGGTTGCCGCAAGCCGGGCCATGAGCCAGTTCTTGACCGCAGAACAGATTCCCCAACACTTCAGCGCCTTCCTGATGGGGATCAGCGACAATCCGATCATCATCCTGCTGACCATCAACCTGCTCCTGCTCGCAGTCGGCATCTTCATGGACATGACACCGGCAGTCCTGATCTTCACGCCGATTCTGGCTCCCGTCAGCGCGTCACTGGGCATCGACCCAGTGCATTTTGGAATCATCATGATCACCAATCTCTGCATCGGTCTCTGCACCCCTCCTGTGGGAACCTGCCTCTTTGTGGGCTGCAGTGTGGGCAAGGGCGACATCGCCCGGGTCTCGCGCGCGATGATTCCTTTTTACATCGCCATGATTGTCGCGCTGATGCTCATCAGCTACATCCCGGCCATCAGCATGTGGCTGCCCTCCCTGCTGGGCTGATGTGTCAACGCGTCCATTCCCCGCATCTCTTTTCCAAAATCAGTGTCTCCCAACCCACGTATTGTGAAACCGATCAACCGATTCCTGCTCAAGCACAACATTCGCATTGCCAACAATCCCTGTATCAGCCCGGATTTCTGCCTGGACTGGAGTGGACTTCAGGACAACATCCGTCGAGGTTCGATCCTTGAGCACTGCGCCAGTCAGATCCAGCTGCCCTCCGGCTCCATCACGCTCGTAAGCGATGCCACAGGTGACCACGCCTGGAAGTGCCAACTCACGCAAGAGGGCAGCAGTTGCGATGGTTTGGGGCAGGGAATGGAGCTCGATGGAATCGATTACTACCCCTGCACCTACGAAAACCTGATCGCGCTCAAGAATCTGGTGCAGGGCAGCGATCCGGAAAGCACCATCTTTCCGAGCACCCGGGGCAATCTCTCTCACAGCACCATTGGGGTCGGTGCGCGCTTCACTTCACTGCACTGGCCTGGGGTATTCTGGGCGATGCGAGCACTCCATATCGGCTTCACTGCCAATCAGAACAGCATACCACGCGAGTTGGTCTACGACGTTGATCAAATGCTCGCCAATGAACTCGACACGGTTCCGTTTCCGTTCATCGGAACCGATGTACCCGAGGGACATCAGGGACAGAGCGTTCAGGGCATGAGCCAGGGGGCCATCATCGAAGGACTCAAGACGGGGTTTCACCACGCCCGCATCCCCTGGAGTTTTAACGCCGACCACCAGCCCATCGGAGGCAAGTTTGATGAGCGCGAGGATGCGCTGGTCGAGGGCTGTCTGTTTGCCAGCTACATCACCTTCGATCTCTCACCTGAGCTGAGTCAAACACGCGTGCCCGATGCCGCAGAAGCGCGCAATGCCTGGGTTCGCACGCACATTGACTCAGGCCTGGTGCAGCGACTGCGCGATCAGGTCGCTTCTGCCGGATACGATTTGCCGGAGGACGAACTCATTTCCCTGCTCTGCTACGTGTGGCCTGCCATGCAGAAAATGAAGCAGCGGGATGACAAATATCGCACCGCGCGGGAGAAGGCTTTCACCCATGAGGTAGGACAACATTACCTGCGTGAACTGTCCATCGATGAACTACCAGGTCTCACCACTGCGCAGACCACGGTCGTGATGCTCGCGCTCTGCGATCTCATGGGCATGCCCGTGCAGTTCATCGCACCAGCGTTTGGATTTCAGAAAAACATGCCCTATCCCGATAACGCAGCACTCGAACGACTCATTCAGTCTCAGTGGAAAGTGTGTGAACCTTTCGGCGTAAGCATCGGCTTTCATTCCGGCTCCGGCAAGTCCGCCGAGAACTATCAGGTAATGGGCCGGGTCACCAAGGGAAATCTGGAGATCAAAACCAGTGGACGCTACACCTACGAGATGGGTGTTGCCTTGCACGCCTCCCCCAACCCCGTTGATCAACAACTCTGGTCCGACTGGTTTGATTTTACAGTGCAGCTTGCCGCCAGGGGTGCTTTCAGTGATCAGGCCACCGAGCGCGACATGGCACGCTCGTTCATCCGTGACGCTTATGCGACCCTGAAGCAACAGGAACCCGCACAACTTTATCAGGATGTCAGCACCTGCCTGGCAGCCCTGCGTGAACTGCCCGCCGACCCAAACCTGATGTTCTGGTTTGAGTACAATTTTCTCTATGTGCTGGCCTCCGAAGGTCGCGCGGACAAGTCAGCCCTGGGCGATCACAGTCCCTTGGGTTATGCCCAGCGCAAGCGTTTCTATTCGATCTCCGACGAAGGGCGCCTGCGCTACTGTCAGAATGTCGCACGCTACCTCATTTTTCTCGCCGAGAATACCGGTCTGGTCGATCCGCAGACCTGCGCGCACGCGCGCCAGCGTCTTGACGCTTACACCGATTACCAGGCGTTCGTAGACTCCATTCAAGCCGATTCCTGACCAGCATTGCGCTCCCTCGCTCGACGAACCATGCCCCATTCGGCGATGCCTCAGGTTACGAAACCTTAACAGAAGAGCGAACTTCCACGATTGCACATCACTCGGGGATATCAGTAGGTTTAGCCGCATCGCCGTGCGAACCCGGCTGAATCACCATGACCCATTCCCATATCCGCCTGATCGCTCTTCTAACCGGACTGCTCACCGCTCTCATTCCGGCCTTGCAAGCCAGTCCTGAGAGCATACTCAGTTTCGCAATTCTGGGGGATGCCGAACCCAAACCGGAAGCGCGTTTCCCCAACCTTAGTGACGCTGTTGACGACATCAATCGTCTCGCAGCTGCTGGCATCATCGAGTTTGCCGCAGGAATTGGAGACCTTCCGCACAAGGGAACGCTCGAGCAATATGTGGCCGTCACGCCTCACCTTCGCAGTTTGAAGGTTCCCTTTTATCCGATCATGGGCAACGAGGAGCACGGTGCTTCAGTCGAACGCTTTCTTGAATTTGCCAATCTATGGAACAAGGGAAAAGTCATGATCGAGGGAACCCGCTATGTGATCGAACGCGATGCGATTGCACTCGTCTTTGCTTCACCGGATTACAGTCGTCAGTTCAGCGACGAAGGCATCGACTGGCTGTTGACAACCATTGATGATCTTGCCCCCAAGCCGGTTATGTTGCTCGTTCATGCCGCGCAGGTGGGTGTATTCCCTGAAAACCCGGAAAAAGGGGTCACTCATCCCCGATTTGCAGCTGAGGTGGTGACTCGTGCGAACCTTCAGGTCGTGATATCCGGGGACCTGCATCTGGATATGGATCGCGTCGAACACTCCAAACAAATCGGCTCCGTCCACTATCTGCACATCCCGGCACTTGAACGCACAAAACTTCCAGACGCGACACGTCATCGCCCCATGTTCCGAGTTGTGCATGTCATGGACAACGGCGAGGTGCGGGTTGATACCTATGAAACCCGCCAGCGCATTCCTCTGGATCGCCACGATTACCGTTTCAACATTGAGCTTCCACCCCTCCGACAACAGCCTTGAGGAAGGGTTTCCGGATTTTCACACCGATCCGGAAGCACAGCCCATTCCCTGAATACATGTCCACCAGGCAGGTTACGCTGATCCATCCAGCGAATCGTGTGATCCGGAGGCTGGATTGAGCACGCGCACTTCGCGCTGCGGGAAGGGGATGCTGATGCCGTGCGCCTTGAAGGTATCCCAAAGCGCAAGGTACACACCTCCACGCACTCCGGCCAGACCTTCGTGTGCGTCCCGAATCCAGAATCGCAGCACATAGTTGATCGAGCTGTCCCCAAATCCGGTAATGTGACAGCGCACTTCATGATCGCTCAAGACTCGCGGCACCTTCAGTGTCGCCTCCACCGCTACTCGCCGCACTAGATGGGGATCATCGCTGTACGAGGTTCCAAACTCGAGATCAATGCGTACGAATTCGTTGGAGTGCGACCAGTTCACCACTTGAGCTGTGATGAAATCCTCGTTGGGGATGAGGTATTCCTTTCCGTCACGGGTGACGACAGAAACATAGCGCGCCCCCAGCGAATCGATCCAGCCAAAGGTTTGCCCAAGACTGATCACATCGCCCGGCTTCACCGACTTATCCAGGAGGATGATAAATCCAGACACCAGATTTGACACCACTTTCTGCAGACCAAACCCGAGCCCCAGTCCAATTGCCCCCGACAATACCGCAAGTCCGGAGAGGTCAAATCCCACCGCCTTCAATCCCAGGAAAAAAGCAGCTCCATAGAGCGCAACCTGCATCAACTTGACGATCAGCACCCGCATGGAGGGGCTGATGTCCTGCTGCGCTTCAATGCGATTCGCCGAGCTTCGCGACAACACTCGTGCAACCACAAACAAGGTCCCCAAAATCAACACGGCCTGCACCACAAGCCATACGGACAGTCGCAATTTTCCAAACTCGATTGCCATGGAATCAAGCAGCTGCACAGTCGTATCCGTAACTCCCAGAATGTTCAGGGTTACCCAGACCAGTGCGACCTTTTGCACAAGATCGCGAAGCATGTGATTGCGAATGATGCGCGTCGCAAGCGTTACCACCAGCCAGGCGGTCGCCAAATTCGCCGCAACTCCCAGCAACACCGCACGGGGAGGACCTGCAAGTTCTCGCGTCACGACCACGGACCCCCACAGCAGCAACACCCACAGCATACCCGGCAAACGCTGCTGCAGCACCACAGCGAATCGCAGTCGCCACTGTGGCCAACCTTCAACAGAGTGCAGCCAATCGTGCATGTGCTTCTGGATGCGTTTACCCAACACTTGGGAAATGAGGAAGAGCAACAGTGTCAGCGCCAGCGCAAACGCATTCCACGGCTGGAGCATCGATGGAATCCACTCCCCTGCCCAGCTCAGGAACGAATCCCAGATGGAGGAGAACTCGCTTCCCAGGCTGCCCATCGTGGGGGTCGCATCTGCAGGTGCTGGTTCCATCCCGATACTCTGTGCCAGGAAACAACATTTCTCAAGTGCATTGAGCGGCGTGGAGGTGTTCATCCTGCAACGTCATTTCCATGCCAAATGACACCACAACATCGGATCAACGGCAAATCGTGGAGTTTTGAAAGGGTTCCAATTTGCTGGCGAAGTTGGAATCATGGATTGTAGGCTCGCATCACCCATTTCCTTGCGCACCTTGCAAGATGGATTCTATTTTTGGGGATGGTGATGCTGCAGGGATCGCCATCGAAGCTGCCAAACTGGACGAAATCGTAAAACCGCTGCCAGCCAACTGAACGGACCTACAACCATGCACATCGAGATGAATCAACTGAGCGCGTCCCAGCGCTACTTCACTCTGACCCAAACGCTGATCCCTCGACCCGTCGCATGGGTGCTCAGCGACAATGGGGACAGCAGTTTGAACCTGGCACCCTTCTCCTATGTTTCACCCGTTAGCAGTGCACCGCCTTTGCTGATGCTCTCAATTGGGAAAAAACCCGATGGAAGCGACAAGGATACTCGTCGCAACATTTTGGAACGCAGCCACTTTGTGGTGCACATTGCATCCGCCACAATGGCAGAACACGTCACCCACAGCTCGGCAACCTTACCTTTTGGTACTTCGGAAGTGGAACAACTGGGTCTGTCCACTTGTGATTTCAACGGCTTTCCCCTGCCCCGTCTGGCGGCGCCCAGCATTGCTCTGGGCTGTCATTTCCACGATGTGACCTATGTCGGTGATTTGCCGCAGGCGATCATTTTTGGGCAGATCGACTCGATACACATTTCCGATGACGTCATCGACACCGTCAACGAACGCTGGCATGTCAATGCCGAAAAAGTGGATGCACTCGCTCGCCTGGGTGCCGACGAATACTGGGTCGGAGGTCGGGTAATTCGCATCAAACGACCCAACTGAAAACATTTTTCATTCAATCTCCCATGACCGATAGTCGTAGCCAAAACATTTTTCGTTGCATGAACTTCACTGAACATTTCGATAAGTCCGCCCGATGACTCCATTCGCCGCCTTTTCCCTGCTCATCATCATGCTCGGCTTGGCTGCCATGCCCAGTGCCAGTGTGGCACTGGTCGTGACGCGCTCAGCAACAGGAGGCTTTCGCCATGGAGTGGCTGTAGCCGCAGGAGTGGTTCTCGGTGATCTTGTGTTTGTCGCTCTGGCACTTCTGGGGATGTCGTTTCTGGCAGAGACCATGGGAGCATTTTTTGCCGTGCTGAAGCTTGCAGGTGGAACCTATCTCATCTGGCTCGGAATCAGTCTGTTGCGGACGCGGAGCGAGCTTTCGGTCGAAACGTCGCCGCAACGTCCCGTTTCCATGCTCACGAGTTTTGCTGCGGGATTCCTGCTCACCCTCGGGGACGTCAAAGCAATCTTCTTCTACGCGAGTCTCTTCCCCACTGTCGTTGAACTATCAACCCTGAGCACAACCGATGTTCTCGCCATTGTTCTGGTGACCCTGCTCGCTGTCGGTGGGGTCAAACTCGTCTACGCCTTTCTGGCCCAACGCATCGTGCGCCGCATCCAAAACCGCCGAATGCAGACCCTCGCGCGCACAACTGCAGGCGGTCTGATGATCGGCGCAGGCAGCTATCTGATCGTCAAAGCATGAGAGTCTGACATTCGCCAGCCGATGTTTCCTGATTCAGTTGTTTAAACCATAAAGGGCATGAGTTCTCATGCCATGCGCAAGCCGGCATGGGGTGGTCAGTCCACTGGATCGGTGGTAAGCACGATCAACCGTCGAAACCCTTTGGGATTTGTGTGTTTTGTACCTTTTGTGGTTGAAGTTTTCATAAAAGAAAGAGTTTGAACCACCGTTTGCCCAGATTCCTCAGATGATGAGGGGTGCAGCGGAGCTGCGATGGCGAAGTAGAAATGCCTGATGGAGAAGGCTGACGCACTGCTGAGGACGGAACATCGTTCAGCTGCGCTTCACTGGATGGACTGGCGAGGCCAGCCCAACAGGATGCGCTATGCGCAACAGGTTTTTTGGGGGTGGGTCTTGAACCTGTTACTGGGAAAGGTCGAGCCGTTGAGGTTTTCGAATGTCCAGGGGTCGAAATTTTTCCAAATTCCGCTACGGGGGATGATGCCTTGGGAGGAGGGGCATGGCGGGTTGGAACGGCGGCTCCCGGTGAGCGGGAGCCCTACGCAAGATAGGGGAATCGCCATGAGAGAAGATGCTACAAGAACAGGGTTGGGCGATGGGTCTCGACTCAATTCTATCTGTGTTTTCTACGAAATCTGTGGTTTAGAAAGAAAGAATGTGAACCACCGATTGCACAGATTTCTCAGATAATGAGGGGTGCAGCGGAGCTGCGATGGCGAAGCGGAAATGCTTGATGTCGAAGCCTTTAACCTTTCGCTAGTTCAGAATTGAAATTCTGTTTCCCAGAAAATATGGGACTTTGGCTGGACCAAAGTCATATGGGCACCGCAGGTTCATTTGTTGAATTTCAAGTAGATGCAGGTTGATGGAGAAGGCTGGCTCAGTGTTGGAGATGCCTGACGCAATGCTGAAGTTGGAACGGCGGCTCCCGACGAGCGGGAGCCCTACGCAAGATAGGGAAATCGCCATGAGAGAAGATTCGATGAGTACAGTGTTGGGTTGGGTCTGATACGATTGATTGTTTCAGATACTGAACCCAGGATTTCTCAAAACACCGTTCGGCATCTGCCGAACTCAAAACGCTTCGATCCATCGGAGCTGCAATAACCCCAACGAGTCGGTTACCAAAACCTTTTTGGTGCTGTGTAACTGTGGGTGGAGAAAAAACCGCAGCCCACCCCGGATGAGGGGGTGTCCCATTTATTGTTGAAACTCGAGGTGGCTTGATGAGTTTGATGTTCGATTTATGGGTTTGGTGCAAGTTTCTTTCGGGGACGAGGGCTGCGAAGGCTCTGCTATCGAGAATGGGCTTAAAACTCGTCGGAG
>JBEGIR010000100.1 GCA_040224245.1 Puniceicoccaceae bacterium
AGGGGTAGGCAATGCAGGTTGCGAATGGGGCGGATACAAAATCATGTCAGTCTCGTCGCATCATTGTAGAAATCCCGCAAAAATCCAATCCTGGAACACGCGGAAGTTGGCTTTTGCGCAAATTTCATCATTTCTTTGGATCTTTTCAATTCGCACAATATATATTATGTCTAATTCTAGGAATTTTCACATCCTTTCAGGTTTTCCCATTTGCGATTTGATTGCACACTGCCTCCGTGAAATCATATGCATTGAAACACATTCCTTCTTCCGAAAATCAATTTTATGAACGATGCTCTTTTTCACTGGCTGGATTCCCGCTCATCCGGCGTCCTGCTTCATCCAACTTCTCTCCCAAACTCATGGGCTGTTGGGAATTTTGGTGCATCTGCCCGCGCCTTTGTCGATTTGGCGAGATCCTGTGGGTTTCGCTACTGGCAGATGTTGCCTCTAGGGCCGACCGGTTTTGGAAACTCCCCTTATCAGGCGTTTTCCAGCCACGCCATCAATCCCTTGTTGCTGGATTGGGAACCGTTGCTTGAACGGGGTTGGATTCACCCGAATTCCCTGGTGGATCTCAAAAACGCTGAACCGGGTTCTGCCATCGATTTTGTCCACATCCAGCCACTGCATGAGTCTGCACGGCGCATGGCCGTCGAAAATGGACTTAAGGATCCTTCCGTTACCGACGCATACCAACAGTTTCTCAAGAATCAGAAGTCCTGGATTTCGGACTACGCCGTGTTCATGACACTGCACAAGGTGAATCAAGGAAAGCCCTGGCAGAAATGGAAACCCGCAACCAGGGACTACTCAGCCCTGATGGCGAATCCCCTGCCCCGTGAACTCGATAAAGAGATTGAACTCATTCAATTTGAGCAGTTCCTACTTTTTACGCAGTGGATGGACTTGAAACAGTATGCCAATGAACGGGACCTGTCGATCATTGGAGATATTCCCATATATGTTTCTCCCGACAGTGTCGATGTGTGGGCAAACCGGGATGTTTTTCAGGTTACCAAATCTGGCAAATTCACAAAACTGGCGGGCGTTCCACCTGACTATTTTAATGAAAATGGGCAGTTCTGGGGAAATCCACTTTACAACTGGAAACAGCTAAAGGACGACGCTTACCGCTGGTGGATTGAACGATTGAAGCACACGCTTTCGCTTTTTGACGTGGTTCGCTTTGATCACTTCCGCGCGCTTGCGGGTTACTGGTCGATTCCGGCCGGGGCCTCCAGTGCCAAAGAAGGCAAATGGGTAAAGGGACCAGGTATTGACTTTTTCAGAGCTATCCATCGCAAGCTGCCTTCCGCGCGGCTGATTCTGGAAGACCTTGGAGAAATCACACCAGACGTGATTGAACTGCGGGATGCAACTGGCTGTCCGGGACTGGCCGTATTGCAGTTTGCGTTTGGTGGAGGAAACGATAATTTTTATTTACCGCACAACCTGAGCCGAAACTCGGTGGTTTATACCGGAACCCATGACAATGACACCTCATTGGGCTGGTATGAACACGAGCAGGCCAAGACTCAGGATCATTTTCGAAGATACCTGCGTGTCTCAGGTTCTGATGCCGGATGGGACCTGATTCGAGCGGCCTATGCGTCTGTCGCAGACCTTTGCATCGTTCCCGTTCAGGATCTGTTGAGTCTCGGGTCGGACTCCCGGATGAACACTCCGGGAGAGGCTCTGGGGAACTGGTCCTGGCGAATGAGTGATTCCCAAATGTTTGATATCGGTTCGGTTCATTCAGAATACCTGCGGGAAATCGCCGAGCTATACCGTCGGAATCCTTGATTTTCTGAACGAGCCTTTTCGACAAAAACTCTGGACTCCTGGAAAAAAAGGTCGTATTGCGGGGGAATCGAATTCATCCTGACTAGCGAATCCGAACCTGATCATGAGCATCCTAGACAAGGAAACCCTCGAACGCTTCTATGATGAAGTGTGTGACAAGGAAATCGACATCCTCGTGGATATCGCCGGTGACTGCATCAATGAGACGCAATCCCTTGCGAAGCAGATTCAGACTTCGTTTACCGTGAAGGATTGGGAACTGTTCAATCGTTCTGCTCATTCGATGAAATCGACATCGCGTGCACTGGGAGGCATTGAAGTATCCAAGCATGCGGAGCGCATGGAACACGATTCCGCGAATTTTCGCACGGCAGATTTCAATGCAAACTTGCTCACAGAACCGGTGTCAGAACTGAATCGTCATGTGAATGCTTTTGTGCAGGAACTGCGCAATGAAGTTGCCAAATATGGCGGCAAGCTTTAGATGCATTTCTATCACGAAGAACGATAATGACAGTCTGAAGCATTTTCCCAAGGGTGCCTTTTTTGCATTCTCGGGTGTGTTTTTTGTGCTTACGCTGTTGGTCCTCTTTCAGAGTCCTGAACCCTTCGGATTGGCTGCGATTGTGGCATATATCGCATGTCTCTCACTTACCATTTTGCTTTTTTCCGCACCTTATTTTGCCGCATATTTCATCAATTACTACCGAAAACTGCATCAAATTGAGGAAGCGATTTTGTTATTGTCTGAACATCAAAAGGTTGCCTCTTCAGACGATCCACCCCTCCCACCCTATTCGGCGGTTTCTTTGCTCGAGGCGGACGATGATGTGGAGTCCGCGGAAGAGCCAGTCGATTCGCACTGGCAATCCGATGCTGCCGATGAATCTTCTGGCGATGGAGATCACACTCCAGTAAGCCGTGGTGTTCAGAATGCGAGCGAATCGGAATCGTCCGAAATGATTCAACCCTCAGAACCTCCCATCGAACGCCGTCGCAAGGCTCGCAAAGACGCCATGCTCGAGTCCCAGGATGAATTTCAACTCTCTCTGTTCTTCCCGAATGCATCACATGAGAAGCAAGCGGACTCTCTAGATGCTGAGGGAAAAGCTGATCCTGAAACGGAAGAACCACTGACTGAAATTCTCACCTATTGCCTGCTGGACGATGGCAGTGAGATTTTTCTGCGCGGAGATCCTCCATTTTCCTGGAAAGAAGGCGTAAAAATGATTTCAAACGAGGTCGGGAAATACCACGTTGACCCGCTGGATTTGCAGGATCCCATTCAGGTCTGTTTTCTCCTGAACGATGATGAAAAGCGGATGAGCCGAAAATGGGAAGTAAAACCCATGATGCTCAATGAGTGTTATCCGGAATTCTGATGTTAGTCTGAGCAGCATGGGATTGTTGGAGCTTCCCTGGAGCTGTGCTGCCCCCTGCCCCATAACTGATTCACCATGTCAGATCGCTTGCAATTTGAATCCAGACTGATTCAGCCCGGATCTGAAATTTCGATTCGGGCGACCGTCGTTGCAGATGCTGCAACGAGGGTCCTCGAGGTGCATACTGTTGAAGGGAATTACAGTTATCCACTCGATTCCGTCGCATGCATTGAACCGATCTCCCGGAAAACCGGCAGCCTTTTGCTGGATCAGGGACGCGAGATTCCAATTCCCGACCGCAATGCCCAACGCGTGTTCAAAAACATGCGATATGGTACGTCGATCTGGAGGCACATCGATGACATCCGGGATGCATGGCCTTGGCTTATCGTTGCTTCGATTTTACTCACCGCCGGGATCATTTCCATCTTGGTATGGGGAATTCCCTCACTCTCGAGAATCACCGCAGATCGCATACCGCCGGTATTTTCTGACTATCTTGGAAAACAGGCACTTGATCAAATGCGCTCGTCCCATTTGGCAGATTCAGAGATTGATCCGTTCGTTCGAATCAAAATCGATCAGGCCTTTGAATCGATGTTGAGGGCAAATCAACTCGATCCTTTGGACTTCAGCTTGCATTTCCATGCATCGGACTCGATGGGAGCCAACGCGTTTGCCCTGCCAAGCGGCGATTTGGTTCTGCTGGATGGGCTTTGGGATATCGGGATGTTGGAACCTGAGATCCTTGGCATACTTGCACACGAAGTCGCACATGTGCAACACAGGCACGGACTACAGATGCTGCTGAGATATGCGGGAGTAACGACCCTGATTGCGATCACCCTGGGCGATCTCCAATCGGCTTCTCTCTTGAGAGCGGTTCCAACGCTGTTACTGGAAAAGGGATACTCTCGTTCATTTGAACGCGAAGCAGACATCACGGCCGTAGCAATACTGGAGCGTGCGGGCTATCCTGCGCACGTCTTGGCCGATGCCCTGCAACGCCTTGGGGAATTGCCGGAATCCGCAGCAGTGCCGATTCTTCTTTCCAGTCATCCGAATATTGAGGAGCGAATCACTCTCATCCGGGAGACCGCACAGCGTCTGGATTTACCCTGATTGTGCAGTTCGTTGAATGCGTATCCGTGAAGCACTTCTATGGTATGCACGCAATTTTCCGAAACCCGGTCATCAGGGTCGCACTCCACTCAGATTGCCGTTGACATGGGTCGCGATCAATTCGGCACAAGCTTCCGCCTTCTCTTCAAAAAGAAAGTGGTCGGCATCCTCAAATTCGACCGCCTTCGAACTCGGGAATCGCTGCCTCCATTGCTGCAAAAAGCATGGTGCAAAACAGAAATCACGCATGCCCCATAGCAGCAAAATTTGGGAATCCCGAAATTTTGAGAGTTCATCCCCGGTTCGCTTGAGTTCGGAATAGGACGGATGCGTATCACGCATCGGAATGTCTTTTACGAATTGGTCAATCGACTCCCGGTCTGCTTTTCGTCGATAGGGTAGCAGGTATGCTTTTCGGACCTGGGCATCGAGTGGTTGCATGGTGGTCATGTGCATGGCTGCGCGCAAAAATCCGTTGAAGTGATAATTGATCCATCGACCGATCAATGGTAAGCGGCACAGCTGAATTCGCCAGGAAATCCAGTCACTTGGAAAGGCAGCCGTGTTGGTAACCGTAACGGATCGAACGCGAGCCGCATTGCGAGTGGCAAAGGCCATGCCGATCGCACCTCCCCAATCGTGAACAACGAGGTGGCACTGCTTGACTTCAAGGGCATCCAAAAACTGCTCAAGGAACAGGGATCTGTCCTTCAGTGAGTATCGATGGTCCATCCCTTTTTCCGAAAGTCCACAGCCAATATGGTCCAGGGCGATGCAGCGGTATCGATCTTTGAGTTGCAGGATGACCTTGCGAAAGTAAAACGACCAGGTTGGATTTCCATGCACGAATACAAGCACCTCCCCTTCCCCCTCGTCCACATAGTGAGCCGTGACGGGAATCTCTCGATCTGCCATGCGGTGAGGTAATTTTACAAACTTGCTGCGAAACGGAAAAAGTTCCTGGATTTCCGCAAATTCCTTCAAGGTTTCGGCTCGGAGATGCTGGGTCATGACTGCCACTCCAATCCCATCATGATCGAGGAAATTCCACTGCCGATTCCGAGAAGGGCCACTTTGTCTCCTGCTGCAAAACGTCCGGACTTCCATGCGTTGGCAAGCGTTCCCGGCAGCGCGGCCGACCCCATGTTTCCCAAGGTTGCATAGCTTGAGTAGTCCTTGTTCTTGTCGATCTGCAATGCTTCGTAGAGCGCGCTCTGATGCATCTTTCCCACTTGATGGCAGACGTAGTGATTCACATCGCTATCGCTCCACCCCAGCATTGACTGAAATTGATTCCAATTCTTTTGGGCGAGTGCGATCCCTGCGTGCAACAATGCTTCTGAATCCGTCAACATCTCATGCGCTCCCTGTTTGCTTCCGCCTTCACAGAGTGTGTTGTGACTCGAGTCGGCACCCGTCACTGCACCCACGAGTCGTGGTGATTTCGGTGCGTGACGGCGATGCGTCAGGATGGCAGCGACAGCACCAGAACCGATGGTGAGGTTGGCAAAATATTGCTTCATGCGCTGTCGCGACATCCCGGGTTCCTGAATCGCGCGAAGGGTGTTTTCGATCAGCTCCCGACTGGTCTCTGCAGTCACCAGCAATGCATGTTCAATCTGCCCGGATTCGATCATGCATGCTGCAACGTTCATGGCATTCAGAAAGCCCAGACATGCGTTTGACAGGTCCATGAACTGCACTCCACTGTCAAGCTCCAGCATGCCGTGCACGTAGGCGGCTGTCGCTGGCTCGAGCTTGTCCCTGCAGACGCCGCAGTGGATGAGCAGCTGTATTTGCTGTTTGGAAATCCGACTCCCATCCAGCACCTGTCGGGCTGCATTGGCTGCTTCGGCGGATGGGATGAAGTCAGCACCCCACACCCGGCGTTCCCGAATCCCAGTCATCAATTCCAGTCGGCCAACGGACACTCTGAACTTCTGGTAAACGGACTCGATCCGACGTTCAATTGCCTCGGAGGTCCAAATTTCGTCCGGCAGGTGCAAATGGATCGATTCCAGTGCGACATTTTTGAATTTCATGGGTGCGCGACTCAATCCAGACGGGTTGCCTGGTCAATAATCTCCTGGTCGAAATAGTTAAAATCCATTCCGGCGTTCACCACAATACCCTGAGCATTGATCCCACTCGAACGCGGACTCAGCAGGAACAAGGCTGTGTTGGCCACTTCTTCTACCGCAAGGGCACGCTTCCGATAGGTGAGTTTTTCAGCGTAGAGGTAGTTTTTCAAATACCCCGGAATTCCTGCTGAAGCACGCGTTTTTAAAGGACCTGCGTTGACAGCATTGAAGCGGACTTCGCTGTCCGAGCTGAAGGCTTTTGCGAGATAGCGCACCATGGTGTTCAGCGATGCCTTGATTGGTGCCATGTAGCCATAGTTCTCGGCAGTGACCTCGGTGGAAGAGATTCCGATGGTCACAACACTGGCCTGAGCATGCAAGACGGGCTTGAGGGCTCGACTCAATTCCACCAGGGAAAAGGCCGAAATCTGAGATGCCTGCATGTAATCTTCCCTGCGGGTGTCGTAGAATTTGCACGAATCCGGATTGTAGTTCGCATACGCGATCGAGTGGACAACCCCGTGCAGCACAATCCCTTGTTTTTGCAGTGCTGCACCCAGTGCCTCGATTTGGGATTCGTGCTCAACATCACAGTGAAAAAAGGCCTGCGGGTTGGCAAACTTCCGGACAGCCTGTTCACGTGATTCATCTCTAACGCTTAGAAAAAGCGATGCGCCTTGCTCCTGCAGTGCGCGGGCAATTGCCCAGCCAACGCTACGTTTGTTTGAAACCCCAAGGACGAGGATGTTTTTTCCGTTCAGTTCTAAAAAACTCATGCAAAGCTCCTGAAATCCAAATCCGGATGTCTATTCCGAAAAGGCGCACCCTATTTGAGGGTGATTGTGAAATCAACGCTCATGATTGCCGAACCATCCGCATGACTCACTTTTCCACGCATCATGTGAAAGTTGCCTTGTGTGGATTCGGGCTTCACTTCAATTGTCAGCACGTCTCCAGGCAATGCCATGCGGCGAAACCGAGCATTGGTAATCTTCGTCAGGATCGGAGTTGATGCGATGCCTTCCGTGTTGCCGGCAGGATCGGTTTCATTCTGCTTCGAAGCCATGAGAATTCCTGCAGTCTGGAAGACCGCTTCACACATGAGCACTCCCGGCATGAGCGGATTTTCTGGATAATGCCCCCGGAAAAAGTCCAGCTCCGGTTTCAGCTCAAATCGGGTCACAATGTGGTCGGCATCCATTTCCACAATGGAGTCCACAAACAAAAACGGTTCACGGTGCGGGATGTAGTCCTTAACAGCATTCACCCCGCTTACTGTGAAGAACGCTTGCGCCCAGTCAAGCTCCAGTGCCTTCGAATTGCGGAGCTGGATTCGGAAGAATTCAGACCTTTGGCGTGCATCCGTCCACGCGGCCTGCGATGAACACAGGCCCTACGCAAAGCATCCGCACCAACCATATCGCTCCGCCCACCCACGAGGTCCGAACGTCCCCAAGTCCGGCTACGCGGCCCGAACTGTTTTCCGACCCGTCGGTACTACGGGAAACAAAACAAGCATCCCCTCTCTTCTGTAGCTGGATTCGGAAGAATTCAGATTTTTCAAGTTCCGACCGTCCACGCGGCCTGCGATGAACACAGGCCCTACGCAAAACATCCGCACCAACCATATCGCTCCGCCCACCCACGAGGTCCGAACTTTCCCAAGTCCGGCTACGCGGCCCGAACTGTTTTCCGACCCGTCGGTACTACGGGAAACAAAACAAGCATTCCCCTCTTCTGATAGGGGTAGGGATGGCTCATTGAGTTGAGCCACCCCTCCCTCCGAACCGGACGTGCGGATCTCCCGCATCCGGCTCTCCAGTCAGTGGTTTGCTCTTCGTAGAGACTGGATAGCTTCCACCTTGGCCTG